>NZ_AVCC01000017.1 GCF_000622895.1 Herminiimonas sp. CN | reverse complement strand
CCTGCACTGGCGTGTGCAGTGCTGCTCTGTTTTTGATGAGTTGCCATGCTTTTTCCGATTACATCTTCTCTGGAGCCGAGACGCCGATCAGCGCCAGGCCGTTCTGCAAAACTTGCCGGGTGGCGCACACCAGTGCCAGCCGCGCCATCTTCAGTGCCGCATCATCGACCAGCACCCGTTCCGCATTGTAGTAGCTATGCAATTCGCCCGCCAGATCGCGCAGGTAAAACGCCACCTGGTGCGGGCCCAGTTCTTCCAGCGCATGCTGCAGCGCGTCCGGATATTCGGCCAGCTTGGCCAGCAGCGCCGCTTCGCGCGGGGCCGTCAGCGGCACCAGGTCGACTGCTGCCAGGGTGGCCGTGTCGCCGCCCCACAGCTCCAGCATGCGGCAGATCCGCGCATGCGCGTACTGCACGTAATACACCGGATTTTCATCCGATTGCGCCAGCGCGACATCGACATCGAACACGAATTCGGTATCGGCCTTGCGTGAGATCAGGAAGAAGCGCACTGCGTCGCGCCCGCGCGTCAGGTCGCCGGCGTTGTTCTCGCCGGCCGACCATTCGATCAGGTCGCGCACCGTGACATAGGAGCCGGCGCGCTTGGAGATTTTCACCTCTTCGCCGTTCTTCATCACGGTCACCATCTTGTGCAGCACGTAATCCGGATAACCCTGCGGGATGCCCATGTCGACCGCCTGCAGGCCGGCGCGCACGCGGGCGATGGTGCCGTGGTGGTCGGAGCCCTGGATATTGATCGCCTTGGCGTAGCCGCGCTGCCACTTGGTGATGTGGTAGGCGACGTCCGGCACGAAGTAGGTATAGGTGCCGTCGGACTTTTTCATCACGCGGTCCTTGTCGTCGCCGTAGTCGGTGGTGCGCAGCCACAGCGCGCCATCCTGCTCGTAGGTCTTGCCGGCTTGCACCAGCGTCTCGACGGTGGCGGTGACCTTGCTGTCGCTGTACAGCGACGATTCCAGATAGTAATTATCGAACTTGACGCCGAAGGCCAGCAAGTCCAGGTCTTGCTCGCGGCGCAAGTAAGTGACCGCAAACTGGCGGATCGAGTCGATGTCGTCGACCACGCCGCTGGCGGTCACCGGCGCGCCGTCGCTGGCGGCCACGGTCTTGCCGGCCAGGAAATCCTGGGCGATGTCGTCGATGTAATCGCCGTTGTAGGCCGCTGCCGGCCAGGCGTCGTCGAGCGGCGTCAGGCCCATCGCGCGGGCCTGCACCGACAGCGCCAGGTTGCCGATCTGGACCCCGGCATCGTTGTAATAGAACTCGCGCGTGACAGCGTAACCCTGCGCATCGAGTAGCGCCGCCAGCGCATCGCCCAGCGCGCCCTGGCGGCCGTGGCCGACGTGCAAGGGGCCGGTCGGATTGGCGGAGACGAATTCGACCACCACCTTCTGGCCGGCGCCGAGCGTGCTCTTGCCGTACTGCGCGGCCTCGGTCAGCACGGTCCTGACCACCGACTGCCGCGCGGCGGCCGACAGCCGCAGGTTGATGAAGCCGGGGCCGGCGATCTCGGCCGCTGCGATCAAGTTCCCGTCGGCGGCTTGCGCCATCAAGGCGGCCACGATCGCCTGCGCCAGCTCACGCGGATTCTTCTTTAATTGGCGTGACAGCTGCATCGCGATATTGCAGGCGACATCGCCATGCGCCGGGTCGCGCGGACGCTCCAGCGTGACATTCGCTGGCACCTCGGTGCCGGCCAGCAAAGGCGCCAGCGCCGCGTTGAAAAGGTCGAGAATCTGTTGTTTTTGGTCGGCAAGCATGGGCGAATGGGGCGCGGCGGCATAGCCGCCCGCAATAAATTAATCGATGGGCGCAATTATACTGGCATGCATCACCGGCCCAGCGACCGGCCCAGCGCGAACGCGCATTTGGGCATCCGGCCGGCCGGACAGGATACATCGATTGCGTCCCGCGCCAAAATGCCGCATATTCGGCTGCGGCTGTTTGCAAAGCCGATGCATGAAGCCTTTGGAGTGTTAATGCTTGACTATTATTTTCCTGCCGAATTGGTGCCCGAAATCACCAGCGGACGCAAGAACCGGATCGTTGCGGCGCTGCCGGCCAGCGGCCTGATCCCATCGCCCGGCAGCCGGGTGCAACTGTATTGCGGCAGCGGCAAGAAGGACCGGGTGCTGATCGCCCAAGGCCGCATCTGCGCAGTCCGGCCGGTACTGCTGTGGGGCGACCTGATGGCGGTGGATGGGCACGACCTGTCGGCCGCGGCGGCGGAAGATTTCGCGCTGGCAGAAGGCTTTGCCTCCTTTGCGCAATTCAACGCATGGTGCCAGGCGCACCATGCGTTGCCGTTTTCCGGCTATCTGGCAGAGTGGGAAGCGCGCCCGATCCCGATTCAGACCCATCTTTTTTAGCCGGATCGATCCGCATCAGACTTATCTGCGACAGAAACGGCGTGCATGATCCGGCTATGCTAGTATCAAACGGTTGACTCGTTGCAAGTTTGCATGGTTGCAAATTTATCCAGGCGAAAATGCGCCAGAAGGCTTTTGTAACGCGGCAACGCTATTGCATCGTCCGGCACACGCTGCCGGATCGATGCTGAGGGTTTCGACTTACTGTTGATGGCGAAGGATATTGTTGTGGACCGTATCATTAAGAACAATTACACCAGCACTGCGCAGTTAAAGGAATTGATGACTGCGCCGCCGATGACCGCAGAGCAGCACACCCAGCTGATGCGCAAACGGATTGCGCATCGCAGGATGATCGAAGATGCAAAGGAAAGCCACTTGCAAAATAGGGCGGATTGGGAATTTTCCAGCTAAACCGTCAGCACCGGCCGCTCTGACGGACTGGATCGCGCATTTATACTGCATCCGGTATAAATTTTGTCGCCTTATTATAGTGCGGCAAACATGTTTTTATTGTCATACTCCATCGAATTGACGTAGCGCAGGAAGTGCCGGGATGCTCTTTGCAATCCAGCCCGGTCTTTGCGCCATCGCATCCAACCTCGCCGCTGCGCCGCCTGACTGAGCACAGCCTGTCTTTTTAGCCGGCCCTGGGCTTGGCCAGCAATCCCTTCAAGCGCGCCAGCCGCTCTTGCGGCGTAATGATTTCTGCTTCGGTCGGCGCCGCATCGCCTTCGTCGAGCTTCATTTCCTTGATGAAGCGCGAAATGTCGCAATGCACGCTTTCGCGCGCGCGCTTGCGCTTCTTGCACCAGGTGATCTGCAGCGTACGCTGGGCGCGGGTGATGCCGACGTACATCAGGCGGCGCTCCTCTTCGATCCGGGCGCCCAGGGTTTCTACCGGCGCATCCGGGTCGCCCTTGTGCGGCAGGATGCCTTCCTCGACGCCGACCAGGAACACGTGCGGGAATTCCAGCCCTTTCGATGCGTGCAGGGTCGACATCCGCACCGCGTCCGGTTCTTCGTCGCGCCCTTCCAGCATCGTCATCAGCGCCACCATCTGGGTCAGGTCGAGCAGGCTTTTCTCCGCATCACTGCCGTCCTTGCCACCGCTGCCCTTTTCCTTCAACCAGGCGGTGAAGTCGATCACGTTCTGCCATTTGCCTTGGGCCTGGCGGTCATCGAAGTTGTCGTACAGATAGCCTTCGTAATTGATCTCTTTCATCATGTCGTCCAGCAGGCCGGCCGCATGGCCTTCGCGGTGGGCGTGCGCTTCAAGCTGGTTGATGAAGGTGCAGAAGGCGCGCAGCGGATGCAGCTGACGCTCTGCCAGCTGGGCCTCGATGCCGCCCTTGAACACCGCTTCGAACAGCGAGCACTGCCACTGGCCGGCGACCTTCCCCAAGGTTTCCAGCGTCGACTGGCCGACCCCGCGCTTGGGCGTGGTGACCGCGCGGATGAAGGCCGGATCGTCGTCCTGGTTGGCGACCAGCCGCAGGTAGCTGACGATATCCTTGATCTCGGCCTTGTCGAAGAAGCTCTGGCCGCCGGAGATCGTGTACGGAATGCGCTCCTTGCGCAGCGCCTGCTCGATCACGCGCGCCTGATGGTTGCCGCGGTACAGGATCGCGTAATCGGAATACTGGGTGCGGCGCTCAAAACGGTGCGCCGACAGCATGATGGCGATCTGCTCGGCCTCCTGCTCGTCATCCTGCATGCCGAGCACCTTGATCGGCTCGCCCAGGCCGTGCTCGGACCAGAGCTCCTTCTCGAACAGCTTCGGGTTGTTGGAAATCACCGCGTTAGCCGCCTGCAGGATGCGGGTGGTGGAACGGTAATTCTGCTCCAGCTTGATGATCTTCAGGTCGGGAAAATCGACCTGCAGGGTTTTCAGGTTTTCGGTGGTGGCGCCGCGCCACGCATAAATCGCCTGATCGTCGTCGCCCACCGCGGTAAACATCGGCTTCTTGCCGGGCCCGGACACCAGCAGCTTGACCAGTTCGTACTGGCAGGTATTGGTGTCCTGGTATTCATCGACCAGCAGGTAGCGCAGCCGGCGCTGCCATTTGTCGCGCACCGCGTCGTCATTGCGGAACAGCTCGACCGGCAGCCGGATCAGGTCGTCGAAATCGACCGCCTGGTAAGCCGACAGGGTCGCCACATAATTGCGATAGATGCGCGCAGCCTGCGCCTCGTCTTCATCCCTGGCCTGATGCAGTGCGGCGTCGGGCTCGATCAGGCCGTTTTTCCACAGCGACATCGCGCTCTGGATGCGGCGGATCAGCTGCTTGTCGGTAGTGATCGCCAGATCCTGCACCAGCGAGAAGCAGTCGTCGCTGTCCATGATCGAAAAACGGTCTTTCAGCCCGAGCGACTTGGCTTCCTGGCGCAGGATCTTCACGCCCAGCGAGTGGAAGGTCGATACCGTCAACTGCCTGGCCTGGCGCGGCTCCTGCAGCAGTTTGGCGATGCGCTCCTGCATCTCCAGCGCGGCCTTGTTGGTAAAAGTCAGCGCAGCGACGTTTTTGGCGTCGTAACCGCATGCCTCGATCAGATGGGCGATTTTCTGCGTGATCACACGAGTCTTGCCGGAGCCGGCACCGGCCAGCACCAGACAAGGGCCGTCCAGATAGTGGACGGCGTCGCGTTGCGGAGTATTCAGACCGTGGGACATGGGAATGCAGACATTATGGACGACGGGGCCGGCCATTGTAGCAGCGCACCGCGCCCGACTCCGCGGGTCGGTTTACCTGCGCATATCCATCTTGCTTAACATAAAGCATTTTATTTAGCGGCGTCACAGGATATAGTCTCGGCGAAACATTTTGCATCGCAGCATGCAATTCATCCCCATCACATTTTGCGAAAGAATTTCAACATAATGAATGCGCTCTTAAACCGCCTCCATCTATGGCAAAAATTTGCCGTTCTGGCACTATTCGGCGTAATCCTGGTAGCAGCACCATTCATTCTGTATATCAATGAATCCGGCAAGGTCATCAGCGCCGCCCGACTGGAAACCCAGGGGCTGGCCCCGCTGCGCCTGGTTTTGAAAACGCTGCAACTGACGCAGCAGCATCGCGGCCTGTCGGCAATGGTTCTAAGTGGCAATACCGCGGCCCAGCCGAAGCGGTCCGCCAAGGTGGAAGAAACCGATCAAGCCTTTGCCGCACTTGATACCGAGCTGCAAAAAAACATCAAGGCTGCTGCGATTTCGAGCGCTTGGCTGCAAACCAAGGATGCCTGGAGTACGCTCAAGGGCAAGGTCGGGCAGGGCGCGATTACCGCGCCGGACAGCTTCGCCGCGCATACCGCGATGATTGTCCAGCTGTTCCGGGTCAAGGCGCTGCTGATGGAACATTACGGACTCAGCTTCGACCCCGAAGCGCAAAGCAACTACCTGATAGATGCCGCGCTGATGCAAGCGCCGATGCTGGCTGAAATTTTTGGCCAGACCCGCGCCAAAGGCGCCAGCTTGCTGGCTGCGCACAGCACCGCGGTGGAAGACCGGATGAAAATCATCGCCCTGATAGACAAGGCCAACGACCGTTATCAGGGTCTGAACGATTCGCTCGACAGCGCGACTTCGCGCAACCCGCAACTCAAGGATAAACTGGCCGCGCCCGGGCAGGCCGCGATCGCCACCGCCAATCAGGCAATCCAGCTGGCGCAGACCGAAATCATCAAGGCGGAGCAACCGCAATTTTCCGCCTCCGACTACTTTGACCAGTTCACCAGCGCCATCGATACCCAGTTCAAGTTCAATGAAGTCGCGCTGGTGGAGCTGGAAGCGATCCTCACCGCCCGCGCCGCAAGCCTGATCGACACCCGCATCCTGCTCAGCGGCGCCATCGTATTATTCAGCTTGCTGGCGGCCTTCATCAATCTGCTCATCACCCGCGGCCTGGTGCGCCAGCTCGGCGGCGAGCCGGCATATGCAGCGTCGATAGTCGAAAAAATCTCTGCCGGCGATCTGGCAGTGGAAGTCAAGCTGCACCCGGGCGACCAGTCCAGCCTGCTGTTTGCGATGCGCAGCATGCGCGATCATCTGGCTGCCATTGTCGGCAATGTACGCACCGGCACCGACTCGATCGCCACCGCCTCCGGCCAGATCTCGGCCGGCAACCTCGATCTGTCTTCGCGCACCGAGCAGCAGGCCAGCACGCTGGAACAGACCGCCGCCTCGATGGAGGAACTGACCTCGACCGTCCGGCAAAATGCCGGCAATGCGCGCCAGGCTAACCAGTTAGTGGCCTCGGCTTCGGCGGTGGCGATCAAGGGCGGGGCGGTGGTGGCGCAAGTGGTCGACACCATGGACGCGATCAATGTCTCGTCCGGCAAGATCGCCGACATCATCGGCGTCATTGACGGCATCGCGTTCCAGACCAACATCCTGGCGCTGAACGCGGCAGTGGAAGCGGCCCGTGCCGGCGAGCAGGGCCGCGGCTTTGCGGTGGTGGCGACCGAAGTGCGCAGCCTGGCGCAGCGCAGCGCCAGCGCCGCCAAGGAAATCAAGGTTCTGATCGACGACTCGGTGCGCAAGGTGGATGCCGGCAGCACGCTGGTCGGACAAGCGGGCGCCACCATGGATGACATTGTCACCAGCGTCCAGAAAGTGGCCGACATCATGTCCGAGATCACCAGCGCCAGCCAGGAACAAAGCCAGGGCATCGAGCAAGTCAACCAGGCGGTGGCGCAAATGGATCAAGTCACGCAGCAAAACGCCGCATTAGTGGAGGAGGCTGCGGCGGCATCCGAAGCGCTACAGGATCAGGCCACCCATCTGTCACAGGTGGTCAGCGTATTCAAACTGGCCGGGATGCCAGCCGCGGCTCCGGCCAGGCGCAGCTTGCAAGCATCCGCACTGCCCGCCAAGCGTTCGGCAGCAGCCAGACCGGCCAGTGCACCGGCCAAGCGAAACGCAATTGCTTCGCCCAAAACAGCGTCGCATGCGGACAGCGACTGGGAAGAGTTCTAAGCCGGACGACCCGGCGGCCGGATTACGCCGGCACCGCAAAGGTGCCGGCAACCCATGATCGCGCCGGGCCAGACAAACCCTTGCCGCCTCGAATGCCCTCATTCAGGGCTACTTCAATGCTGCCAAGGAGCCGCAAGCTTTGCCGATTGTTGCGGCCAACGCGATTGCCGGCTTCTGGTCTGCCGATCCAACAACGGCATCGGCTCCCTCCAAGAGAAGCAACCTGCCGCATGTTGAAAAACACCATGCGGCCATCTCCGCTCAACCCCACAAAATCTTAGCAAGATTTCATTGCTTTTTATCAATAATGATATATATCAATGTTGTTTTAATAAAACATTGATATTTTGCAAGGCAATCGGCAGGACGCTTCGTCTGGCAATCAGTTTCCTGAAAAGTACAAGCCGATGTCCCGAGAACCGCGTTACGAAAGTGTTTACAGAAAATACCGTTCCGAGCCCGGCGTCAGGAACACTCTTGACGCCTGATAACGCACTGAAAATTGTTACTTTCACTCAGGTAGGGAGCACAGAAGGCTTAATGGACAATCAAATTTCACCCATGTTGCCATCCGAACGGCAACGCGAGTTTGCCAAATCGCTCGACGCAGCATTTCATACGCAAATGGCCAAGACCAGCCTCGGCTTGTCGCCAATTTCACTGGCTCTGGCCTATACGGACTGGGCCCTGCACTTGGCCGCATCGCCTGGCCGGCAGATGCTGTTGGCGCAGCATGCAATGGCGCTATCGCAACAGGCCCTGACCAGCCAATGGCAGCACCAGCCCGCCACCGATGCCGATGACAAGCAGGTGCAGGACAAGGACCATCGCTTCAGCGATCCGGGCTGGAGCCAGTGGCCCTTCAGCGTCATGAAGGAGAGCTTCAAGGCCAGCGATGCCTGGTGGCGCGAATCCACCAAGGTGGACGGCGTATCCAAACACCACCATCACATGGTGAATTTCTTCACGCGTCAGGGATTGGATGCTTTATCACCATCCAACTGGGCCGTCACCAACCCCGAAGTGCTCAAGAAGGGGCATGAATCGATGGGCCAGAGCTGGATCAAGGGCTGTCAGAGCTATGCCAAGGATCTGATGGAGAATCAGAGTTCCCGTGCCGCAGCCGACCCCGGCACGCTCCGGCCGCTGGATTTCGCGGTGGGCAAGGACGTGGCCGTGACTCCGGGCAAGGTGGTGTTTCGCAACCACCTGATCGAGCTGATCCAATATACCCCCACCACTGAAACGGTGTATCCGGAGCCGCTGCTGATCGTGCCTTCGTGCATCATGAAGTACTACATTCTGGACTTATCGCCCAGCAATTCGATGGTGCGCTATCTGGTCGGCCAAGGACACACGGCGTTCATCATTTCGTGGCGCAACCCGGATGCTTCCGATCGCGATCTGGGCATGCAAGACTACCTGCAAACGGGCGTGATGGAAGCCATGGCTGCGGTGAAATTGCACACCGGCGCTCCCCGCATTCATGCCTTGGGCTACTGTCTGGGCGGCACTTTCCTGTCGATCGTGGCCGCAGCGCTGGAACGCTCCAGGTCGCAGTCTGCCGGCAAGGCACGCTCGACCCGCCGCCGGCACGAGGATGCAGCCAGCCTGGACAACCTGCCTGAACTGGCCAGCGTGACGCTGCTGGCAGCACAGACCGAATTCAGCGAACCCGGCGAACTGGGCGTGTTCATCGACGACGACCAGCTCAAGACGCTGCGCGAGGCAATGGCGCGCACCGGCTACCTGTCGGGCCGGCAAATGGCCGGTTCGTTCCAGTTCCTGAATTCGCGCGATCTGGTCTGGTCCCGCAACACGCGCCGTTACCTGCTGGGCCAGGACGAGGTGGGCAACGACATGATGAGCTGGAACGCCGATCTGACGCGCCTGCCGGAACGCATGCACTCGGAATACCTGTCGTCGCTGTTCCTCAACAACGCACTGGCCTCCGGCCATTACCGCGTTGCCGGCATCGGCGTCGCTCTCAAAGACATCAAGGCGCCGATGCTGGTGGTAGGCACCGTGCGCGACCATGTCTCACCCTGGCATTCGGTCTACAAGATACATTTGCTCACCGACACCCACGTCACGTTCATTCTGGCGGCCGGCGGGCACAACGCGGGCATCGTGTCCGAGCCGGGGCACCCTCACCGCAGCTACCAAATCGACAGCAGCGAAAAAGGTGCCGGCTGGATCGATCCCGACGCATGGGCGGCCAAAGCTCCGATCCATGAAGGCTCGTGGTGGGAAGCCATGCACGCCTGGCTGCATGAACGCTCGGGCACCCCTGTGCCCCCCCCGACCATCGATCCGGCCAGCGTGCTGGGCGATGCCCCCGGCGACTACGTGATGGTGCGCTATGCAGACTAGCCAGCCGCCCGGTTCTGATCCGGAAGTCCAGCGCCTGCACCGCATGCGCTCGTCCATCGAGGCGATCAACGCCCGCATTGTTCGCCTGGCAATTGCCCTCGACGTGTCGCTTCAGAACGATAGCGAGATAGTCCAGGCGATGAGCCGGCAGCAAGCGCCCGGCGCACCGCGCAAGCGCCAGGTTACCGCAGACCTTCTCAAGGCCCACAAACTGGAAGAACTGCGCGGCCTGCTGGTGCTGCGTTACGGCGTCGAGACGCGCTATGTCGGCCAGGTCGGTGTTACCGCTACCCGCCAGATATTGATCGAGGCCGAAGAGCGCATGGTGCGCAAAGGGTTCAATCCCGGCGACGATGGGGTTGATCTGGATCGGATGTATCACGCATTCTGACACTCCCCTGCCAAGCGGCTTGCTTTACCCGCATCCACTGATATTTTTTGAAATGATCCCATGACTACCCATACCCAATCCTTCACCCTGGCCGGAAAAAAAGGGCTCGTTCTGGGCCTGGCCAACGAACACAGCATCGCCTGGGGCTGCGCCCAGTTGGCGCGCCAGCAAGGAGCCGAAGTGGTGGCCTCGTGCCTGAACGAAAAGGCCCGGCCTTTCATCGAACCGCTGACCGCTGCGGCCGGCATCGATCTCAAGCCTTGCAACGTCGAGCAGCCGGGCGATCTGCAAGCACTGGTGGAATACGCGGTAGCCCGGTTGGGCCGGCTGGATTTCGTGGTGCACTCGATTGCCTGGGCGCCGCTGGAAGACCTGCACGGCCAGGTGATCGACAGCACCAGCACCGGTTTTGCCCGCGCCATGGAGGTGTCGTGCCATTCGTTCGCCACGCTGGCCAAGCTCTGCGCCCCGCACATGTCCGAAGGCGGCAGCCTGCTGACCATGACCTATCTCGGCGCCAATGAAGCCGTCCCCCACTATGGATTGATGGGCCCGGTGAAAGCGGCGCTGGAGTCGCTGGTGCGCTACATGGCTACGGAACTGGGTCCGAAACGGATCCGGGTGCATGCGGTCTCGCCCGGGCCGATCCTGACCCGTGCCTCTTCGGGTATTGCGTCGTTCGATGATCTGATGGAAAGCGCCGTGCGCAAGGCGCCGCTGGGCCGGCTGGTGTCCCTGGAAGAAATTGCCCAACTCTGCACCTTCCTCTGCGCCGATGCCTCGTCTGGCATGACCGGACAGACCATTTATGTCGATGCCGGCTGTCACGCCGTCGCCTGATCGATATCCTCCACGCACCTTTTCCGAGTAAAAAAACCGCCATGAATTCGACCCTGACCGCTGACCTGATTGAAAACGTCACCTACGATGAAATCACCCTGGGCCAAAGCGCACGCCTGCTGCGCACCCTGACCCTGGCCGACATCCAGGCCTTTGCCGCAGTATCGGGCGACGTCAACCCGGCGCACATGAATGCCGAATACGCCAACGACACCTTGTTTCACGGCGTGATTGCCCACGGCATGTGGGGCGGCGCGCTGATTTCAGCCTTGCTGGGCACGCAGTTTCCCGGCCCCGGCACCATTTATCTGGAGCAAGTCCTGCATTTCACCAAACCGGTCCGGATCGGCGACACGCTCACCGTGACGGCCACCGTGGCGAGCAAGGACGATGCCAAAAAGCGGGTCGAACTGGATTGTCAGGTAGTCAACCAGAAGGGCGACCGCGTGCTGCACGGCACCGCCAAGGTGCTGGCTCCCACGGAAAAAGTGCGCGTGCCGCGCATCAATGCGCCGCTAATCCAGTTGTTCGACCCGGAAGCCCGCTTCAAGGAACTGCTGGCGCTGAGCGACGGCATGCCTGCGGTGCGTTGTGCGGTGGTACACCCGTGCGATATCGAGTCGCTCAGCGGCGCCATCGACTCAGCCCGCCACGGCCTGATCGTGCCGGTGCTGATCGGCCCCGAGGTGCGCATTCGCCACCTTGCCCGGGAAGCCGGTATCGATCTGGAAAACACCGAAATCATCTCGGTGCCGCACAGTCATGCGGCAGCGGAGAAGGCGGCCGAAATGGCCGCCAAGGGCGAGGTCGAGATTCTGATGAAAGGCAGCCTGCACACCGACGAATTAATTCACGCGGTGCTGGCACAGCCGACGCTGCGCACCGGGCGCCGCATGTCGCATGTATTCCGCTTCGACGTGCCGCTGTACAGCAAACCGCTGCTGATCACCGACGCCGCGCTCAACATCCGTCCCAGCCTGCAGGAAAAGGTCGACATCATCCAGAACGCAATTGACTTTGCCCGCATCCTGGGCGTGCAGACGCCCAAGGTCGCCATCCTGTCGGCGGTGGAAACCGTGAGCCCCAACATCCCGTCCACGCTGGATGCTGCCGCGCTATGCAAGATGGCCGAGCGGGGCCAGATCACGGGTGCCATACTCGATGGCCCGCTGGCTTTCGACAATGCCATTTCGGCCCATGCAGCGCAGGTCAAACACATCCAATCGGCGGTGGCTGGCGATGCCGACATCCTGGCCGTGCCCGACCTGGAATCGGGCAACATGCTGGCCAAGCAGCTGGAATACCTGGCGGGAGCCAGCGGCGCCGGCCTGGTGCTGGGCGCGCGGGTACCGATTGCCCTGACCAGCCGTGCCGACGGTCCGATGGCCCGTGTCGCTTCGGCGCTGCTGGCCCAGCTGGCGGCCTACAATGCCCGCCGCGACCATACGCGCCAAACCTGGTAAGGGACGGATCATGGCCATTCTTGCCGTCAATGCGGGCTCTTCGACGCTGAAATTTTCGATTCACCCGCTGCAGGGGCAGCAGGTGCAGCCGAGTGTGCTCACCGGCAGCATCCAGGGGCTCGAGCCCAATGGTGCTCCGGTGTTGGGCTGGAGCTTTCAGGGTCAGCAGCAAACCCGCCAACTGCCGGCCACTGCAGGCGATCCATTTGATCAGGCCCTGCATAGCCTGAACCAGCTGCTGGCCGGCGAAGTCAATGCTCCTGCGATTCAAGCGATTGCCCACCGCGTGGTGCACGGCGGACAGGATTTCTCTGCCAGCGTACTGGTCACCGAGGAGGTACTGAGCCGGCTGGCCCGGCTCAATTCGCTGGCGCCGCTGCACCAGCCGCACAACCTGCAGGGCATCCGGGCCTTTCAAAAGGCATTTCCGGCCACGCCGCAAGTGGCGTGCTTTGACACCGCCTTCCACGCTACCCTGAGCGAAGTGGATTACAGCTTCGCGCTGCCGCAGTCGCTGGCCGGGCAGGGCGTGCGCCGGTATGGCTTTCATGGCCTGTCTTACCAGTACATCATGGGTGTCCTGCAACAGTGCAGCGCCCAGGCCAACGGCCGCGTACTGATGGCGCACTTGGGCAATGGCGCCAGCCTGTGCGCCGCGCGCGAAGGGCGCAGCTGCGCCACCACCATGGGATTTTCCGCACTGGACGGCCTGATGATGGGCACCCGCAGCGGCTCTTTGGACGCCGGGGTGCTGCTGTACCTGCTGGAGCAGAATTGGGATCATGCCCAGCTGCAAACGCTGCTGTACAAGCAAAGCGGCCTGCTGGGCGTGTCCGGCATCTCGGCCGACATGCGCCGCTTGCGCGCCGACGGCAGCGCAGTAGCGCAACGGGCCATCGACCTGTTTACCTATCGGGTAGTGCGCGAATCCGGTGCGCTGGTGGCCTGCATGGGCGGACTGGACGTGCTGGCCTTTAGCGGCGGCATCGGCGAGCATGATGTGATGCTCCGCGCCCAGGTATGCGAGCGGCTGGCCTGGATGGGGGTGGCGCTGGACCCAGCGCTGAACCGCCAGGCTATCGGCGACCAGGTAGTCGCCATTCACCAGCCCGACAGCCGGGTCCAGGTGTGGGTGGTGCCGACCGACGAAGGCCGCGTGGCCGCGCAGGAGGCGGCGCGCCTGATCTGATCCGGATTTCAAGGAACCATCAGAACATTTCTGACTTGACACTAATTTGGCAGCGGTTCGACTGCACCAAGAGCAATGCTGCAGCCAATATAATTGCCAAAAAACCAATATAAGGATATCTGAAATGCATTTCAAAAATATGAAGATCGGCCAACGGCTGGCCCTTTCTTTTGGCGGCGTGATTGCGCTATTGGTCGTGTTGTCGATGCTCAGCTGGAACCGGGTTGAAAGCCTTAAAAACGACATCGTGCTGACAGCCGATAACCGTTACCCGATGACGGTACTGGCCAATCAGATCATCCATGAAATCAATGCCCAGGCGCGCCACATGCGCAATGCGCTGCTGATGACGGACCCGGAGCTGGTCAGGAAAGAACTTGCCGGCGTCAACGACAGCGGCAAAGCCGCCGGCCTTGCGTTCGACAAGCTCGACACCATGGTCACGCTGGAAAAAAGCCGGGAGTTCATCAAGACGCTGACCGGGTTCCGGCAGCAATACCTGCTGCTGAAAACCCATTTCATCGAGCTTGCCAGCGCTGGAAAAAGAGACGAAGCGGCCGCATTCCTGCTGGCCGAAGTGCGTCCGATGGAAACAAAATACGCGGCAGAACTTGAAGCCTTCCTGCACTTCCAGGACAGCCTGATGGCGCAGGCCGGCAAGCAATCGATCCGGCAAGCCGAAAGCGCAGAATTGTGGATATTTGTGCTGACGCTGAGCGCCGGCATCATCAGCGTGTTGGCAGCAATTCTGACTACCCGCAGCATCACCCACCCCTTGAGCGAAGCGCTCAGGGTGGCCCAGACGGTTGCCGCCGGCGACCTGACCAGCCGGATTGAAGTCACATCGACGAATGAAACCGGCGCGCTGATGCAGGCCATGCAGGACATGAACGCCAATCTGGTCAAAACCGTCGGCCAGGTGCGCAGCGGCACCGACACCATCGCCACCGCCTCCGGCCAGATCGCCGCCGGCAACATGGACCTGTCCTCGCGCACCGAAGCCCAAGCCAGTTCGCTGGAAGAAACCGCCGCCTCGATGGAAGAACTGACCTCGACCGTCAGGCAAAATGCCGACAATGCGCGCCAGGCCAACCAGCTGGCGGCCTCGGCCTCGGACGTTGCAGCCAAAGGCGGCGCAGTGGTGGCGCAGGTGGTCGATACCATGCACGACATCAATGCCTCATCCGGCAAGATCAACGACATCATCGGCGTCATCGACGGCATCGCGTTCCAGACCAACATCCTGGCACTGAACGCGGCGGTGGAGGCGGCCCGGGCCGGCGAACAGGGGCGCGGCTTTGCCGTGGTCGCCACCGAGGTGCGCAATCTGGCGCAGCGCTCAGCCAGTGCCGCGAAGGAAATCAAGGCCCTGATCGGCGATTCGGTCAGCAAGGTCGATGCCGGCAGCAAGCTGGTCGGACAGGCCGGCGCCACCATGGATGAGATCGTCGCCAGCGTCAGACGCGTGGCCGACATCATGAGCGAGATCACCGCCGCCAGCCACGAGCAAAGCCAGGGCATTGCCCAGGTCAATCAGGCGGTTTCCCAGATGGACGACGCCACCCAGCAGAATGCGGCGCTGGTGGAACAGGCAGCGGCGGCCTCACAATCGCTGCAGGATCAGGCGACCCAGCTGGCGCAGGTGGTCAGCGTGTTCAAGCTGGCCGACCTGCCGGCCGCCGGTCCCGCCAGGACCATCCGGCAAACTGCCGCACTGGCCGCTGGCCGGCCGGCGGCGACCCGGCGGGCCAATCCGCCAGCCAAGTCAGACGCAGTCGCGCTGGCCAAACCGGCAGCGGACACGGATGACGACTGGGAAGAGTTTTAAATCGGGATCGCGCCATTGGATGCGCAGCCACCTTACCATTGAGGGGGGCCGCGCATGCTTGATGCCGCGCATCCGGGCCACCGCTTCCAAGCCGAAATGCCGGGACTGATTTACCATACTGCTATTGCGGCCGCGCCGGCTCGCCGTCTTTTGCCTGAAACTCTGATGAAATTTAGCCACAGCATCGAAATCAATGATCCGCACAATCCGCACCTCGCGCCGCTGACACGCCAGCAATTATGGCTGGGCCTGGTGTTGCGGGCGGAAGCGCCACAGCTGTTCATGCCGCAGCTGGACCAGTGCTTCCTGTCCGATCCGACCGACACCACGGTGGCGCGCGCACTGCATTACGGCAACCTGGTGATCCGCGACCGCGTCATTTTTGATGCGTTGCAGCAGGTGCGCTTCGAGGTGCCGGCGCAAGGCGAGATTGCCGCATCCAGCCTGGTGATGCGCATCGAGGAAGCGCAGCCCGGCGCATTGTCGGTGCGCTTCGAATATGACGACGGCTGTGACGCCGCCACCGACGCCGCCAATGAAATGTACAACGAATACCGTCGCGCGACCTATCACGCTGCCGACACCGACACCGTCGCGCTGATCCGGGAACTGGCCGCACAAGGCGCACTGGTTCGGCCGAACCCCTGACGCCAATATATACATATATCTGTATATTTAAAAATCGCATGTTTTATATGCTGTATCATTGCATTTTTATGCATACTCCATTGATATGGCGAAAATGACGGCAAACCCGCGCGCGGTACGGCAACTTCAGCCAAGCGCATTCTTATCCAGATGAATCGCCATTTGCGGATAGGGCAGGCTGATGCCGTTGGCGTCGAAAGCCAGCTTGATGTTTTCGGTCAGCGCAAACTTGACCGGCCAGTAATCGTCCGATCTGACCCAGGCGCGCGCCACCAGCCGCACGCTGCTGGCGGCCAGTTCGTCGACCGCGACCAGTAGTTCGGGATCCTTCAGCACGCGCGCGTCGGCCTGGATGGTGTCGGTCAGCACCTGCTTGACCTTGCGCAGATCGTCCTGGTAGCCGACCCCGATGCTGAGGTCGACGCGGCGCGTGCTGCGCGCCGAATAATTGATGATGTTGCCCTTGTAGATCGAACCGTTGGGAATGATGATTTCCTTGTTGTCGGCGCTGCGCAAGGTGGTGGTGAAGATGCCGATGCTCTCGATCACGCCGGCACAATCGGCCGCCTCCACGTAGTCGCCGGCCTTGAACGGGCGAAACAGCAGCAGCATCACGCCGGCGGCAAAATTCTGCAGCGAGCCCTGCAGCGCCAGCCCGACGGCGAGGCCGGCAGCGCCCAGCATCGCCACCAGCGAGGTGGTGTTGACGCCCAGCCGATCCAGCGCGGCGACGATGACCAGCAGCAGCAATGCCGCATTCGCAATCGCCTTGAAAAACTCGACCAGCATCAGATCGGTGCCGGATTTGTGCAGCAACTTGCCCAGCAGCCGCACCAGGACTCTGGCCAGCATGCGGCCGATGAAAAAAATCGCCAGCGCAAACAGGATATTGATGCTCCATGGAATGACGTAGCTCGATACCAGTTTCTGGAAGTGGATAGTTTCAAACAGGTTTTTTTCAAACATCAAGGTTTCCTTTTAAAAAGAACAGAAGGGCATCAGGAGCCCGGCTCCAGCGGACGCACTGGCATGCTGGCGCGCCGCCGGTTGGCTCCCATGTTGTGATCTGCATGGCAACGATGAAGGCCAGGAACAGCACGTAATGCACACGCCTTCCGTTCCTACGTGTTTGGCGCGGGCGGAAATCGCCGCCGCGCCAGGGATCGATTGTAACAACGCGGCAGGAAATGCCGCTGCCGGCCGTGGCGGCCTGGTTTCGCCGCCATCTGGATGGTGCATCAAGCCTGCTGGCCTTAAAGGCCGGTCTTGTGGTGGGCCCGCTTGGTGCGGTACATCGCTTCGTCGGCAAAGTGCATCAGCGCGCCGGCGTCGCCGGCGTCGTCTGGAAATAGCGCCAGGCCGATGCTGGCATCGACGATCAGGTCCATGCCGTTGATCAGATGCGGCCGCAACAGCGCCTGCGTAATGCGCTCGATGGCTTCCTGCGCTTCCTCGCGACCGCACAGGTCCTCCGCAATCAGCAGGAATTCATCGCCACCGAGACGGGCCACGGTATCGGCGGCGCGCAAGGTCTCCTTCAGGCGGCTGGCCACCTCGCACAACACCGCGTCGCCGGCGGCGTGGCCGAATACGTCGTTGACTTCCTTGAAATTATCCAGATCGACAAAGATCAGCGCCAGATGGGTGCCGCGCCGCGGCACCTGCAGCATCGCGTGCTTGAGCCGCTCCAGCGCCAGCTCGCGATTGCCGACCCCGGTCAGCGGATCATTGAAAGCCAGGTATTTCAGGCGCCGCTCGGAATCGATGCGCGCGGTGATATCGCGATTGATGCTGATGACGCCGACGATGTTGTGCTTGCGATCCTCCAGCGGCACCACCGCCGATTCGGCATACCCGATGCGCCCGTCCTTGCGCCGCAATCGCACCTCGCCGGTCCAGTGGCCCTGCAGCAGCACCGCTTCCATCACATCCTGCTTGAAGCTGGCCACGTCTTCCGGCAGATACAGCGTACTGGCCGGCTTGCCGACGATCTCCCGGCGCGACCAGCCATACAGCTTTTCCGCCCCGACGTTCCAGTCGAGCACGTTGCCGTCCATGCCCACCACCACCACCGCATCGAACAGGAAGTCAAACGCTTTTGCACGTTGCTTAAGAAGCATGCCGCCCTCGCTGAATAAGCTTGTTGCCCGATGTTGTGGTTCAGTGCAAATCCCGGCTTCAGCATCAGATCTGATGCTGTTTTGTGATCACACCACAGCTGAAAGTCCCCCGGTTGATTCACGTCATGGAATGACAGAATTCCAGCGCTGCGGGTTTATGGTCTCGCCAAGCATTTATGCACGTCAAAAACTGTATTTTTCATGCAACACCATGTCGATATTGCCGATAATCAATTGACGACATCTATGCAAACCCACCGATTGCTGGCATATTAATCAAAGATTAATAGAACGACCGTTCTTTTGCACCCCCCCCAACAGGAGACAACATAAAATGACAACAAAATTACTCGCAGGTCTGGTTGCCGCCTGCTTTGCCGCGCCGGCATTGGCGCAATCGAGCATCACCATCTACGGCCTCGCGGACGCCGGCATTCACGTATCGAGCAACGGCGAAGGAACCAAGACCAAACTGGTCAGCGGCATCGCCGACGGTTCGCGCCTGGGCTTCAAGGGTACCGAAGATATGGGCGGCGGTTATAAGGCGCTATTCAACCTTGAAGCGCGGGTGGAACTCGACAACGGCACCAATCAGGCCGGCAATATCAGCGACAACGAAGGGTTTGCGCTGCCGCGCGGCATGAATTTCATTCCCGTCTTGACGGCTGCCAATCTGCCTGCAGTAAGAGCCGGCGTTGCAGCCGCGGTGGCAGCGCAAGCGCAAGCTGGCGGTGCCACCGCGGCCCAAGCCGCCGCAATCGGTGCCGCGTATGTCGCCAGTCCCGCCGGCATTGCCGACGTCGCCAATCGTACCGCTGCTGCCGTTGCAGCACCGGGAGCAGCGCTTCTGGCCGGCTCGCAAGCAGCTCTGAGACAAGCGGGTGCAATAAAGATTGTCAACTTTAACGGCGCGCTGTTCGACCGGACTTCGATGGTCGGCATGATCACGCCGGTCGGCGCGGTGTTGGCCGGGCGCATGTACACGCCGGGTTATGAAGTACTCGCTGGAGCCGACACGTTTGAAACCGGCACCGCCGGCAGCTGGGGCGGCATCACCAGCGGTTCCGGCGGCTTGTTGACGGCAGGGATTGCAATCCGTTCCTCCAAGGCGCTGCAATACCGGATTGAATTGCCGAACGGTATCTCCGCGGCACTGATGTACGGCTTCAAGAATTCCGGCTACATCGACCTGGACAAGCGTTTCTATGGTGCCAATGTGATGTACAAGGCCAACGGCTTCAAGGTCGGCGCCGGCTACAACAACGGCCAGGATCAAGACGGCAATAGCGGCCTGATCTCGACTGTTATCGGCGGCTCGTACGAGACCGGCCCGTTCAAGTTCTTCGGTGGCTATCTGAAGCAGAAGAACGAGAACTCGGTGGTGGTACCGCTGTTGACCAGCCTGACCTGGGATGCAGGCATTGCCCCTACGCTGACAGCACAGCCAGCGGCGTTGCAAGCGGCATTGCGCCAATCCTATGTGGACACCTTGAAGACAAACTTCAAGCTCGATGCCGACAGCTACAGCGTCGGCATGCATTACATGGTAGGCAATGGCCGCATCATGGGCTCGGTCAGCCGTCAGAACGACAAGACTGCGTTCAACAACGATGCCACCCAATACGCGATCGGCTACGACCACAACCTGTCCAAGCGCACCGACGTCTATACCGTGTTGGCGTATATCAAGAATGACAACGCCGCCCAATACGCACCGGGTGCCGCCAGCGCATCCGGCGGGTTCACCAGCGCCGGCGGCGTTTCCGGCAAAGCGTTCCAAATCGGCATGCGCCACCGCTTCTAAGGCGGCAATGCGGTTGGCGGTAGCAATCCGGTTGTAGCTGACCGGATGCATGCGAAACAGGGTGCCGACCGGCACCTTGTTTCGCATGCCCGACGCAGACATATACATACCAGTGTATTTTTAATTACCGCTTATAAATTAATATACAGAAGCATAGTTTTAATACATACCCTGCGTAATTTATCAAACCAAGCTGGCAGAAGCAAGCTCAGATATCGACCGGATCAACTTCCAGCGACCATTTGGCGCGGGTCTTGATGGCGCGCAGCGCGGCCAGCCAGACTTTGAGGAAGGCTTGCAGCGCCGGGCGCGACGGGCATTCGATCAGCAACTGGGCGCGATCGACGTTGGCCACGCGCGTCATCGTCATCGGGATCGGGTCGTTGATGGTGACGCCGGGAAATTCCACTGCAGTTGCGGCCTGCGTCAGGAAATCGATGGCGGTTACCAGTTCGCGCGCTTCGGCCCGCAGCAGTGCCTGATACAGGTAAGGCGGCAGGTGCGCCTGTTGCCGCTCTGCCAGCAATTCGGTGGCGAAATGATCGTAATCGTGATTGACCACCGCCGCATACAGCGGATGCTGCGGATAGCGGGTCTGAATCAGCACTTCGCTGGCGCTGCCGCCTTCCTTCTGCGCGGCGCGCCCGGCGCGGCCGGCGACCTGCATCAGCTGCGCAAACAGCCGTTCACTGGCGCGGTAATCCTGCGAAAACAGCGCGGTGTCGGGATTCAGGATGCCGACCAGGGTCAGATTTTTGAAGTCATGCCCCTTAGCCACCATCTGGGTGCCGATCAGGATATCGACCTCGCCCCGGTGCACGGTATCGAACGCGGCTTGCGCGCTGCCCTTCCTGCGGGTCGAGTCGGCGTCGATGCGGGTGATTCTGGCCTCGGGGAAAATCGCCTGCAAGCCCTCCTCCACCCGCTGCGTGCCGCGCCCCAGCGGTTGCAGGTCGACGTTGCCGCAAGTCGGGCACGAGCGCGGGATGCGCAGCTCCAGGCTGCAGTGGTGGCAGCGCAGCCGGTGTTCCGGTTTGTGCAGCACCATGAAGGCAGTACAGCGGCTGCAATTGCTGATCCAGCCGCAGGCGTCGCAGGCGATTACCGGCGCATAGCCGCGCCGATTCAGGAACAGTAGTGATTGCTCACCGCGCTGCAAACGCAGCTTCAGTGCAGCAATCAGCATCGGCGTCAGGCCATCGAGCGGCTTGTTGCGCTCCATGTCGATCAGATGTACGGCCGGCAGGACAGCCGCCGCTACCGCCCGCTCGCGCAGTTCCAGCTTGCGGTAGCGGCCGGTTTGCGCATGCTGCCAGCTCTCCAGCGACGGTGTGGCGGAGCCCAGCACGATGGGAATTTCGAGCTGATGGGCACGCCACACTGCCAGGTCGCGCGCCGAATAACGCAATCCTTCCTGCTGTTTGTAGGACGGGTCGTGCTCTTCGTCGATGACGATCAGTTTCAGCTGCGGCAGCGAGGCCAGGATTGCCAGCCGGGTGCCGAGCACGATGCGGGCGCGGCCCAGATGCGCGGCCAGCCAGTGCGTCATGCGCTCGCCTTCGGCCAGACTGCTGTGCAGGGTGGCCACCATAACCGCGGGAAAACGGACGCGGATATTGCCTTCGAGCTGAGGCGTGAGGTTAATTTCCGGCACCAGGATCAGGATTTGCGCATCGTCATGGCGCGTCAGGATCTGCGCCGCCGCCTGCAGATAGACCTCGGTTTTGCCGCTGCCGGTGACGCCATACAGCAGATGCGGCGCGAAACCCTGCGCCCCGGCAATCGCATCGGCCGCTGCTTGCTGCGCCGGATTGAGCAGCGGCGCCGCAGCCGGCGTCGCGTCATGCGCGGCAGCGGTTTTCGCCAGCTTCTTCAGCGCGCGGTCGAGCGCGGTAGTTTTCAGCGCGCGCAGGTTTTTTGGCAGGCCGGGCAGCGCGACCTCGCCCAGCGGGCGCTGGTAGTAATCGGCGGCAAAAGCACACAATGCGCGCCATTGTTCGGACAAAGGTGCCAGTTGGCTGCGGATCGCCAGCGCATCCTTGAGCTTGTCGGCCGGCACCTCGGTCGCGACATCCACCGCGACAATCAGCCCGACCACTTCGCGCCGGCCGAACGGCACCAGCGCCAGTTGGCCGATCCGGGGCGGCGCAGCATCACCAGCCGTCGCCGCCCAGCGGTAATCGAAGCAAAAGTCGAGCGGGGTGTCGAGCGCAACCCGGATGATTGTCACGAAATAAGGCCTATCCGGGTGGGATCCGCTGCCGCCGAGCGGTTTTTCTGCTTGCCCGCACAGCCTGTGGATAACTTTGTGGACAGATATTTGTCAAGTTGCTGCAATAGCACGGCGAAACCTTGTGAAAGCATGCAACCGACTCCGGGCATATGCAATAATCGCTTTAAAATCAATAACTTGAAAAGTCATCTTCCAGACGTTCATTGCATCAGGCGAAATCCGCCTACCGTTATTATTTTTGTGCATAAGTGAGCAGTTCTGAAGCCGTTTTCCGGCATGAAGCGCTGGCTGGATGCGCTCTTGCGGGCAATATGCAGCTGCAAGCCGCAGCCGGCAACAGGCCGGCGCAGCAAGCGCAATCAGGCTCTTTGTTGCCGGCTGTAATCATGCACGGTTTCGACCATCACCGTCACCGCTTCCGGCGGCGTGAATTGCGAAATGCCATGGCCGAGGTTGAACACATGGCCGTTGCCGGCGCAGGGCGTGCCGAACGCGTCGAGCACCTTGATCACTTCGGCGCGGATCTGTTCCGGCTTGGCGAACAGCACATTCGGATCGAGATTGCCTTGCAGCGCCACCTTGTCGCCGACCAGCGCGCGCGCCTTGGTCAGGTTGACGGTCCAGTCCAGCCCGACCGCGTCGGCGCCGATGTCGGCGATCTGATCCAGCCACAAGCCGCCGCCCTTGGTAAACACGATGGCCGGAATGCGCACGCCATCCTTGTCGCGCTTCAGCAAGCGCATCACTTCGCGCATGTACGACAGCGAGAATTGCTGGTAGACGCCATCGGCCAGCGCGCCGCCCCAGGTGTCGAACATCATCACCGCCTGCGCGCCGGCATCGATCTGCGCGTTCAGGTACCCGGCCACGGTGGCAGCGTTGATCTTCAGGATGTGGTGCATCAGGTCCGGGCGGTCGTACAGCATCGCCTTGACGCGCCGGAAATCGTCCGAGCCGCCGCCTTCGACCATGTAGCAGGCCAGCGTCCACGGGCTGCCGGAGAAGCCGATCAGCGGCACCCGGCCGCCCAGTTCGGTGCGGATTTGGGTCACCGCATCGAACACGTATTGCAGCGAACCCAGGTCCGGCACCTGCAGCGCCATCACCTCTTTCTCATCGCGCAGCGGGCGCTCGAACTTCGGTCCCTCGCCTTCGACGAAATACAGGCCCAGCCCCATCGCATCCGGCACCGTCAGAATATCGGAAAACAGGATCGCCGCATCCAGCGCATAACGGTCGAGCGGCTGCAACGTGACTTCGGTAGCGTAATCCGGATTCTTCGCCAAGCCCAGGAAGGAGCCGGCGCGGGCGCGGGTGGCACGATACTCCGGCAAATAACGGCCGGCCTGGCGCATCAGCCAGAGCGGCGTGTATTCGGTCGGTTGACGCAACAGTGCGCGCAGGAAGGTGTCATTCTGGAGCGGGGCGAATTGAGTCATGGCATGCGTCTGGTAGCAAAAACAATCCGACATTATCGCCGATAACGACGCGCTGTCGAACAATCCGGCATCTATCGATCCAGGCAAGAAGCAAAGACAGGAACCCGCTCAAAGAAGCGGCATGACATGCTCACAGGAGAAAACCATGATTTTTTCAATGAAGCAACAACTTCAAGCAATTTCTCAAAAGCGCAGCTAAACGCCAGTTTCATAAAGTTTTTTTTGCTTATCCACAAAGACTGTGGATAACTTTGTGGATATGCTGCCGGGAAAATTGCTTGCCGATGCCTCCGGCGCCAGTCGGTGCGGCGTTGCGATGCTTGCGCATACTTTTAATCAATTGCAATCAAGGACTTAGCCAATTGTGCATTCCGTAGCGCAACACCGGCGTTGGTGCTGCGAATTGTGCATAAGTGCCTGCTCTGAAACCGTAAAATCGATGCATTCAGGCACCGCCCAGCCAGTTTCGCCGCTAAAGCGCCGGGGTGCTTGCCGTGGCGAAATGTGCGCACTTTACCGCCCCTGTCTCAAGGAATGTTCCGGCAAAGCGTGCAACTGGCTTTGCAATGACATTACTTAAAATGCGAAATCGCATCCTTGATGGCCTTGGTCATCGACTCCCAAGCGGACTCCATGCCTTCGCGCACCGAATCCCAGGCATCCTCGCTGGAGGACTGCAGCTCGTGCAACTTCAGTTTGGCCGCTTCGCGCTGCTGCTTGAGCGCATCGATTTGCGCCTGATATTTGAGTTTTGCTTCCTCCTGTGCCGCCTCGGCCCGAACCGAGAGCTTATCGATTTCAATGCTCCATTGATCCAGTTGCGCTTTCATTTTTTGGATAAATTCTTGGCGGTTATTCATCATTTTCTCCTTCAGCACCGTTAAACGGAGGATTTTTCGCCACTCCGCATGGCAAACCCGCAGAGGTACGGTTACGCGGATTTTGCCTGCTGCGGCAAACAGTGTATTGATAAGCATCAGTCATCTTTGAAATCGCGCAAACACCTTCGAAACACTCCGTCGAAAGCAGAGATTATCGGGGTATTGCAATAAATATGCTTCTTATTCGCATATTGCCTGCCATGATATAAATACACTATCCAGTATAAATTGATGCAACACCGCTTGCGGCACCGCCTGCCGGGATCCGCGCGCGCCGGCGCCCTTGAACCGCCTTTGTCGCCACGCTCCCGTTCATTGAGTTACTGCGCAGCGCAAACTTTCGGTAAAATAAGTTTTTTGTAAGAAATTTTCTATACAGTTATCTTGAGAAATTCTCAGCATTCCGGTTTATGAACCCGGTACCGGTCACGCAATCCATGCGATTCCATTTCTGGCTCAAGCATGCGCCATGCAGCTGCGCTTGATGCAGAAACGAGATAACCGTGGTTCGTGCTTATTTTTGCAACTATTAGCCCGACTCTCTGGACATGCGCAGTATGTACAAATACACTTTCGGTTTACTCAAGACGCTCAGGGGATTTGTATTTATTGCCACTGTCGGTGTCGCTGCGCTAGTCTTTCTCGGTGCGACCCTGACCTCTTCCTTGCTGTATGAAAAACTGCTGGAACAGCGCAGTCTGGAGACTTCGAGCGAAATCGCGCAGCAAAACTTCAATACCATTTACCAGGCCTTGCGCCAAGGCGGCTCGCGCCAGCAGATCGACGAACTGGCGGCCGACAGCATCCGCGCCTTTTCCAGCACGCTGGATCGGATCGACGTCTATCCCGGCAAGACAGAGACAGGCCGCTACGGCCAGTGGCAGCAAGCGCGGCTGCCCGCCGACGCACAGCAGGCGATGGCTGATGGCAAGCCGGCCGTGCAGAAGACCGGCAGCCATCTGCGCTACCTGTACCCGGTTGCCGCACAACCGGCCTGCCTGCGGTGCCATGCCGAGGCAAAAACCGGAGACGTACTGGGCGTCATCGCAATCCAGCACAAGTTGCAAACAGTCGCTGCCACCGTACGCATCTATTATGTCGCGCTGTTCCTGATCCTGGGCCTGCTGGTACTGCTGGTGGCTGCAGCACTGACCACCTTCGTGACCAAAAAACTCAATCGCTCGCTCGGCCTGTTCCGCAGCAAGGTCGATTCATTCAATAGCATCAAGGATTTCGACCAGCTCGATATCAGCAAGGTCGATTTCGGTTTCGAGGAATTCAACCAGACCTTCGACAATGTCGCGCGGCTGGTAGAGAAAATAAAGGGCGTTGCAGTCGACAAGGGCGTGCTCGAATTCGAGATCAGGCTGCTGGAGAAATTCATCATCACTTCGAACGTGGTGCGGGACTGGCGCCAGTTCATCAAAACGCTGCTGCTCGATATCAACCAGATCATCGATGCCTACGCGCTGGTAACGATTTTCCGCGTCGAAGAAGAAGCGTATGAATGCGAGATTTTCTGGCGTAATTCACCGTCTGGGAAAACCACCCAGTTATTCGAGAAAATCCTGCGCAGGCAATTGCATGATCACCCGTTTTTTCATGGCGCGACGCTGGTGCAGATTGTCCACAACATCGCCGACGAGGGCGGCGCGCTGCCCGAGCTGAGCATCGAGGACATCGAGCTGCAGACCAAAACCTTGCTGCTGGAAACCCCGCGAATCGGCGGCATCGTCGGCATCGGCGTGCAATCGATGATGGCGCAGGATAACGTGCGCCACATGGTCATCGGCAGCATCCTGACTACGCTGCTCAATCTGGTGGGATCGGTCAAGGCGATCTACAAATACACCAAGGACCTGGAGCACTACGCGACCCGCGACCCGTTGACCGATCTGTATAACCAACGCATGTTCTGGGAATTGCTGGGTTACGAGGTGGGCCGCGCAAAACGGCACAAGCAGCAGTTTGCGGTGCTGATGCTGGATCTGGACAACTTCAAGACCATCAATGACCGTTTCGGCCATCATGTCGGCGATGCATTCTTGCAGGCCTTCGCCAAGGTACTGCATAGCGCGGTCAGGGATGGCGATTTGCTGGCGCGCTACGGCGGCGATGAATTCTGCATCATCCTGCCGGAGGCGGCCGACACGCAAGCGCACATGGTCGCGCAACGGATCACCGAACTGCTGGAGAGCTTCTCGATGGAAGCGCCGGATGGCTACAAGATCAAGGCCACCACCTCGATCGGCATCGCGATCAGTCCGAATCACGGCGACAACCCGAAGGATCTGTTCCTGGTCGCCGACAATATGATGTACAAAGCCAAGAAAGCCGGCAAGAACGCAATCGCCATTCCGAGCGCGGATGAAATGGCGGAAGTGTTCCGGCAGGCCGGCGAGAAAAGCATCATGATCCAGAATGCGCTGGACCAGGGCAACATCGTGCCTTACTTCCAGCCCATTTGCAGCGCCGCCAGCGGCCAGATCGTGATCCATGAGCTGCTGATGCGGATCCAGCTCGGCGACCAGATCGTGGCCGCCAACGACTTCATCGAGCAAGCCGAGAGCATGGGCATCGCCCATAAGATGGATTATCAACTGATCGAGAAGGCTTTCATTCAGATCCGGGAACAAGGCTATGCCGGCATGCTGTTCGTCAACCTATCTCCGAAGGCGCTGATCGTCGGCGAATTCGTAGCGCGGGTGAGTCATCTTGCCAAGGAATTCGGCATCGCACCGAACCGCATCGTATTTGAAATTACCGAGCGCGAAACCGTCAGCAACCTGAGTCTGCTGGAAAAATTCGTACTCGACGTCAAGCTGCAGGGATTCAGCTTCGCAATCGACGATTTCGGCTCCGGCTATTCATCGTTCCAGTACATCAAGCGCTTCCCGGTCGATTACATCAAGATCGAAGGCGAATTCATCCGCAACATGTTGCAAGACGAGGTCTATCTGGCTTTCGTCAAGAGTATCGTGACCCTGGCCAAGGAACTGAAAATCAAGACCATCGCCGAGTTTGTCGAGGACGCAGAAATTCTGGCGGCCGTCAGCGCCCTGGGCATCGATTACGCGCAAGGCTACCATATCAGCCGCCCTTCAGCTGCAATACACGTGGTTGGCGGCACTGCGGCGCCTGAGCGGGAAATGCTGCTGGAAATATAATTTTTTCGGCAGCGGGCCTTCGGAATGGTGATTGGCGCGGCGCCAGAAAGTGCGCAGCCGCTTCACTCCACCTGCAGCTTCGCATAGTCCGGATTGCCCGGCGGATAGGCCAGCCGCATTTTTTCCAGCACTTCCACCAATATGCTGGCGATTGCCAGATTGCGATGCGTTTTGCTGTCGGCAGGGATCACATACCAGGGCGCATGATCGGTGTCGGTTTCCTGGATCGCCTGCTGGTAGGCTTGCTGGTATTCGGTCCAATATTTCCGTTCCGCCAAGTCCTGCGGATCGAACTTCCAGTGTTTCTCAGGATCATCGATGCGTGCCTGCAGCCGCTGCTTCTGCTCATCTTTCGAAATGTGCAAAAAGAATTTCAGCAGCACCGTTCCATTCTCGACCAGCATCCGTTCAAAATCCCTGATCTGGGCAAAGCGGCGTTGGCATTCCTTTTCGTCAATCCAGCCGTGCACACGGGTAATCAGCACATCCTCATAATGGCTGCGATTGAAAATCACGATTTCGCCCTGCCCCGGCACCTGCGGGTGGACTCGCCATAGGTAATCGTGTTCGCGCTCGTTCTGGGTCGGCGCCTTGAATGCGACGCTGCGGATTCCGAGCGGATCGATTTGCCCGAACACCCCGCGTATCGTGCCATCCTTGCCGGCGGTATCCATTCCTTGCAGCACCACCAGCAATTTGTGCTGCCGGGCCGCATAAAACACGTCTTGATAGCCGGCGATACGTTCAGCCAGCTTGCCTACTTGCAGCTTGTCCTCGGCCTTGTCATCCTTTTTCCCCGCCGGCATCAACGGCTTGCTGGCGGCATCGTCATCATGCAAGTCCAGTTTTTTCTTGGCACGAAACAACTCGGAAACGTTCATTTCGAGCTCCGATGCGGGTAAATTGCGGCATCGACCTTGATGCAGCGATCCATCACCACTTGCAGGCCGGCGGCACGCGCCTTGACTGCTGCCGCCTCGTCGACGATGCCGATCTGCAGCCACAGCACGCGGGCGCCGATGGCGATGGCTTGGTCCGCAATCGGGGCAATATCGGCCGATTTGCGGAAACAGTCGACGATATCGATGCCGATTCCTTCTGCTTGCAGGGCGGCCGCAGCTTCTGTCAGCGTCGCATAACAATACTCATCCAGTAGGTAAGTACCCGCAAGCATCGGATTGACCGGAATTATCCGGTAGCCATAAGCCTGCATCGCGCGAGCCACTTCATGGCTGGGGCGGTAGGTTTTGGCAGACAGCCCGACCACCGCGATGGTGCGATTCTGGGCAAACAGACGTTGAAAATCGACCTCTGTTGCCGGCTTTTTGGAAGCATGCATGGTGACGGCTCCTGTTCAGTACAAACCTGATGTAAAAAACCTTGCGGACAAAACAAAAGGCAGCCTTGGCTGCCTTTCATTGTACTGCTAGCGCTACCAGTGACGATTAGCGTTTTTGACGCAATTTCTGGATTGCGGCCAACTGCGCAATCGCCGTCGCGAGTTCCGACTGGGCTCTGGCATAGTCAATCTTGGATTCCCGATTGACCAATGCTTCTTCTGCCAGCTTCTTCGCTTCCGCTGCCTTGGCTTCATCCAGGTCGGCGCCGCGAATCGCGGTGTCAGCCAGTACCGTGACCGTGTTGGGCTGCACTTCCAGAATGCCGCCCGCCACGAAGACGAATTCCTCTTCTGCCCGGTCAGCCACCTTGATGCGCACCGCACCTGGTTTGATGCGGGTAATTAGCGGAGTATGCTTGGGATAAATGCCCAACTCACCCGCCTCACCCGGCAACGCGACGAACTCTGCTTCGCCGGAGAAAATTAACTCTTCGGCGGAAACAACGTCAACGTGAATTGTGTGTGCCATGTTTGAACCTTCTCATTCATCAAAGACCGATAGATGGCAGGCGGCCTGCAACGCTACTTCCGTCACAGAGGCTGCACTGCCAGGCGATTAGTTCATCTTTTTCGCTTTTTCGATCGCTTCTTCGATTGTGCCAACCATGTAGAACGCTTGTTCCGGCAGGTGATCCAGTTCGCCCGATGCAATCATCTTGAAGCCCTTGATCGTGTCTTTCAGCGAAACATACTTGCCTGGAGAGCCGGTAAACACTTCGGCAACGTGGAACGGCTGCGACAGGAAACGCTGCATCTTACGTGCACGCGCCACCAGTTGCTTATCCTCCGGCGCCAGTTCGTCCATGCCCAGAATCGCGATAATGTCGCGCAATTCCTTGTAGCGCTGCAAGGTGCCTTGTACTGCGCGGGCGGTATCATAGTGCTCTTGGCCAACAACCAGCGGCGACAGCTGACGCGAGGTCGAATCGAGCGGATCGACCGCCGGATAAATCCCCAGCGATGCGATGTCGCGCGACAGCACCACGGTCGAATCCAAGTGGGCAAAAGTGGTTGCCGGAGACGGATCGGTCAAGTCATCGGCTGGTACATACACGGCCTGGATCGAGGTGATCGAGCCAATTTTCGTTGATGTAATACGCTCCTGCAGACGGCCCATTTCTTCAGCCAGTGTCGGCTGATAACCCACGGCGGAAGGCATACGACCCAGCAGCGCGGATACCTCAGTACCGGCCAGCGTGTAGCGATAGATGTTATCGACGAAAAACAATACGTCCTTGCCTTCGTCGCGGAAGCCTTCGGCAATCGTCAAACCCGTCAACGCCACGCGCAGACGGTTGCCCGGCGGTTCGTTCATCTGACCATACACCATTGCCACTTTGGATTGTTCTGGATGCTCCAGATCAACCACCTTGGCATCAGCCATCTCGTGGTAGAAGTCGTTACCCTCGCGAGTACGCTCACCGACGCCGGCGAACACCGACAGGCCGCTATGCGCTTTTGCGATGTTGTTGATCAGTTCCATCATGTTGACGGTCTTGCCCACGCCGGCGCCGCCGAACAGGCCGACTTTACCGCCTTTTGCAAACGGACAGACCAGATCGATCACCTTGATGCCGGTTTCGAGTAAGTCCTGCGACGGCGACAATTCGTCGTAAGCAGGTGCCTTGCGATGGATCGATGCCGTCTTTTCACGACTCACCGGACCGCATTCGTCGATCGGGTTGCCCAGCACGTCCATAATGCGGCCCAGAGTCGCAGTGCCAACCGGTACCGTAATCGGTTTGCCGGTGTTTTGCACCATCATGCCGCGACGCAGACCGTCGGAAGTTCCCAGCGCAATGGTACGGACGATGCCGTCGCCAAGCTGCTGCTGCACTTCCAGAGTCAGCGCAGAGCCTTCCATAGTCAGGGCGTCATAAATCTTGGGCATCGCGTTGCGTGCAAACTCTACGTCTACCACCGCGCCGATACACTGAACGATTTTGCCATCAGCCATTTTCGTTCCTTCAAATAGTTAAATTCATTTCACGCTTGCGCGCCATTAAACCGCAGCCGCACCGGCGACGATCTCGGAGAGTTCTTTGGTAATTGCAGCCTGACGGGTCTTGTTGTAGACCAACTTCAGCTCGCCAATCACATTACCTGCGTTGTCGCTGGCCGACTTCATCGCCACCATCCGGGCCGATTGCTCGGAAGCGATGTTTTCAGCCACTGCCTGATAAATCAGCGCTTCGACATAACGCACCAGCAATTCATCGATCACCGTCTTGGCTTCCGGCTCGTAGATGTAATCCCACGAATGGGTATCCTTGTCGCCTTCGAGCTTTTCGGCCGCCAACGGCAGCAATTGTTCGATCGTCGGCTCCTGCTTCATCGTATTGATGAACTTGGTGTAGCACAGGTAGACCGCATCCAGCTTGCCGTCCTGATATGCATCCAGCAGCACCTTGACCGGACCGATCAGCTTTTCCAGATGCGGCGTATCGCCGAGCTGCACCGCGTGCGACACCACCTTGGTGCCGATGCGGTTGAGAAAGCCAAAACCCTTGTTGCCGATCGCCGTGGCCTCGATACCGACACCCTGCGCCTCAAACTCCTTGAGCTTGGTGGTAACCGCGCGCAGCACGTTGGTGTTCAGGCCGCCACACAAACCCTTGTCGGTGCTGACCACGATAAAGCCGACCTTGCGGGCGGCATTGGTCTTGACCAGGAACGGGTGCGTGTATTCCGGATTGGCTTGCGACAAATTAGCTGCGATATTCCGAATCTTGTCACTGTAGGGACGGGCCGACCGCATCCGATCCTGCGCTTTGCGCATTTTGGAAGCGGCGACCATTTCCATCGCCTTGGTGATCTTCTTCGTATTCTCTACGCTTTTGATCTTGCCACGTATCTCTTTACCTGAGGCCATGAGTATTCAGCTCCAGTTAGGATCAGTACGCGCCGGATTTTTTGAAATCAGCAACTGCGGCTGACAGCGCAGCTTCGCCGTCTTTGTCGAGTTGCTTGGTTTCTTCAATCTTGGCGAGCAGCGCTGCATGGCTGGTCTTCATGAAGTTATGCAGGCCGGATTCGAATGACAATACCTTCTTGACATCGATATCGTCGAGGTAGCCCTTGTTGACTGCAAACAGAGTCACCGCCATCAGCGAAATCGGCTGCGGCGAATACTGCGCTTGCTTCAACAGCTCGGTCACGCGTGCACCGCGATCGAGTTGCTTGCGCGTGGTTTCATCGAGGTCGGATGCGAACTGCGCAAACGCAGCCAGCTCACGATACTGCGCCAGATCGGTACGGATACCGCCGGACAGATTCTTGATGACCTTGGTCTGCGCTGCACCGCCAACGCGGGACACCGAAATACCGGCGTTGATCGCAGGACGGATACCGGCGTTGAACAGCGAAGTTTCCAGGAAGATCTGACCGTCGGTAATCGAAATCACGTTGGTCGGCACGAAGGCGGAAACGTCGCCAGCCTGAGTTTCGATGATCGGCAAGGCTGTCAGCGAACCGGTTTTGCCGGTGACTGCGCCGTTGGTGAACTTCTCGACGTAATCGGTATTGACGCGCGCTGCCCGCTCGAGCAAACGGGAATGCAGGTAGAACACGTCGCCGGGATACGCTTCACGGCCTGGCGGACGGCGCAACAGCAAGGATACCTGACGGTATGCCACTGCCTGTTTGGACAAATCATCATAGACGATCAGCGCATCTTCGCCGCGATCACGGAAATATTCGCCCATCGCGCAACCGGAGTAAGCCGACACGTATTGCATTGCAGCCGATTCGGAGGCGGAAGCAGCAACCACGATCGTGTATTCCATCGCGCCGTGCTCTTCCAGCGAGCGCACGATATTCTTGATCGAAGAGGCTTTTTGGCCAATCGCCACGTAGATGCAGGTAACGCCCTGGCCTTTTTGATTGATGATGGCATCAATTGCCACTGCCGTTTTACCGGTTTGGCGATCGCCGATGATCAGTTCGCGCTGGCCGCGGCCGATCGGCACCATCGAATCAATCGACTTCAGGCCGGTTTGCATCGGCTCGGAAACCGATTGGCGTGCGATAACGCCAGGCGCGATCTTTTCGATCGGCGCAGTAAGCTTGGCATTGACCGGGCCCTTGCCGTCGATCGGTTGACCGAGTGCGTTGACCACACGGCCTTTGAGTTCAGGACCGATCGGCACTTCCAGGATGCGGCCGGTACACTTGACCGTATCACCTTCGGAGATGTGCTCGAAGTCGCCCAGGATCACTGAGCCTACCGAGTCGCGCTCGAGATTGAGCGCCAGGCCGAAGGTATTGCCCGGGAATTCCAGCATCTCGCCTTGCATTGCATCGGACAGACCGTGGATGCGGCAAATACCGTCGCTAACGGAAATGACCGTACCTTGATTGCGAATCTCAGCGCTGTCGCCAAGCCCTTGAATGCGGCTCTTGATCAGTTCGCTGATTTCAGACGGGTTGAGTTGCATACTAACTCCTAATTATGTTCTTGCTGCTTACACTCTGGCTCAAGCCGCGATCAGGCGGTCAAGGCGACTTGCATCTTCTGCAGCTTTGCGCGTACCGAGGTGTCCAGCACTTCATCTCCGACCATCACCCGCACGCCGCCGATCAACGATGAATCCACCGTGACAGTCGGATGCAGCTTGCGGCCGAATTTCTTCTCCAGGGTCGCGGTCAATTCCTGCACCTGGGCATCGGTCATCTCAAATGCACTGGTGATTTCGACATCAGCCGTGCCATCATTGGCATTCTTGAGATCGTGGAACTGGGCTGCGATTTCCGGCAACAGGGTCAGGCGGCCGTTATCGGTCAATGCACCGATAAAATTGGTCGCTTCCTGGTTGACGGGAGATTTCAGCACGGACAAAAATGTTGCGGCGATTTGTTTTGCCGACACATTCGGGTTGTGCGCAAGAGCCTGCACATCCGCGAGAGCAGCAACTTGCGCCATCTCGGAAACGAGTTCCGACCAGGTCGACAGGTTGCCGTCTTTCGCGACGCGAAACAGCGCCACTGCATAAGGACGAGCGATGGTTGCGAGTTCGGCCATGATTACAGCTCGGTTTTCAATTGATTCAACAGATCAGCGTGCGCTGACGCATTTACCTCGCGCTTGAGGATCTGCTCGGCGCCATGGACCGCAAGGGTCGCAACCTGGCCGCGCAATTCTTCGCGTGCTTTTGTAGCTTGCTGATCGGCATCTGCCTTAGCCGCTGCGATAATCCGTGCAGCTTCGTCAGAGGCGATCTTCTTGGCTTCTTCGATGATCAGTTGGGCGCGTTTTTCAGCTTCGGAAATGCGTTTTTGGCCTTCGTCACGCGCGGCGGAAAGCTCCACTTGCGCATGCTTTTCTGCCGCTTGCATCTCAGCTTTGCCGCGCTCGGCGGCTGCCAAGCCGTCCGCGATTTTCTTTGCGCGCTCATCGAGCGCTTTCATCAGTGGCGGCCACACGAATTTCATCGTGAAGAACGACAGGATGAAGAAAACCACGAACTGAGCAAACAATGTTGCATTAATGTTCACGGTTAATCCCTTATCTAAATGATTCTCTCCGACAGCATGGCGCTGTCGGCAGGAAAAGGACGTCGATTATTTAACGAATGGATTTGCGAAAGCGAACAACATGGCGATACCAACACCGATCAGGAACGCAGCATCGATCAGACCGGCCAGCAGGAACATTTTAGTTTGCAAGGTATTCATCAGCTCAGGTTGGCGAGCAGATGCTTCCAGATATTTACCACCCATGATGGCAATACCGATACAGGCGCCGATAGCACCCAAACCAATGATCAAACCGCAAGCCAGTGCAACGAAAGCGACGTCAGTCATGACAATTCCTTCAAAGTTAAAGTTAATTCAAAATTTTAAAGCGAAAAAACGAAACTACCCATTACAAAAATCTTAGTGCCCCTCATGCGCCTGACCGATATACACCAACGTCAGCATCATGAAAATGAAAGCCTGCAGCAGAACGATCAGGATATGGAAGATCGCCCACATCGATCCGGCGATCACATGTCCGACGAAACCAAATACGGTCGCCATAGAACCCAGCAGCGCAATCAACAGGAACAGCAATTCGCCCGCATACATGTTGCCGAACAACCGCATGCCCAGCGATACGGTTTTGGCTGCGAATTCGATTAGATTCAGCAATAGATTGAACGGTGCCAGCCAGATGCCGAACGGCGCAGAAAACAGCTCATGAATGAAACCGCCCAGACCCTTGATTTTCACATTGTAAAAAATCATCAATGCCAGCACACCCAGAGCAATGCCCAAAGTGCCGTTCAGATCGGCCGTAGGAACCACCCGGTGATGGGAAATGACGCTATCGAGGCCAATCAATTTGAACAAACTGGCAAACAGATCAACCGGCAGGAAATCGAGCGAGTTCATCAGCGCGACCCAGACGAATACCGTCAAGGCCAGCGGCGCAATGAAGGTGCGGTCACCATGGACGATGCCCTTGGCTTGATCGTCGACCATTTCGACCACCATTTCGACAAAAGCCTGAAATCGTCCCGGCACGCCGGAATGCGCCTTACGCGCTGCCAGATACATGAACAAACTGCCAACTACGCCAGCAAACACGGACCAGAAAATGGTATCCATGTTGAGGATCGAGAAGTCAACGATCTTGTCCTGATGGTGTGTGGAGAAGTGACCCAGATGGTGAACGATGTATTCTGATGCGGTAGGCGCATGCCCTGCTTGTTCTGCTACGCTCATGGTCGATGTCTAAATAGTAGGATAAAGTAACTTTTAAGCACCACGATGAAGCCGCCTACAAAAGCGGGCCAATTGACATCACGGTACAACCAGACGACAACGCCAAACAGCGCCATCGTTGAAGCAATCTTGATAAATTCACCGAAAAAGAATGCCATCGGATCTGTTCCGCCAGGTCTGCGTGCCGCCATGAACAAGCGCACCGCGAACAAGGCATTGGGAACCACACAACAAACGCCACCCAACAATGCGGAAAAAGCTGCTGCAGCACCCGCCAGCAAACCCGCAACCAATGCGACCAAGGCTGTTGCTGCCATTTGCAACATCACGATGCGCGCCATACTTACCTCAATCCCGCCTTCACACTTTGCATTTGCCGCAATGCCGAGGCAGTAAAACGGTTGGGCGCAATCGCTTGCAAGGTCGGACCTTCCAAAGCCACGGAATTATAAGTGCAACTACGTATCGCGTCAAACTTTGATGGCAATGTTATGGCGATTAAATGAAATATTACTTCTGTGAATAAACCATTATTCGCAGAAGTAATATTCAATGAATTTCCAATTTGCAATGGTTTCAATTCTTGGCCTCGGATTACCATTTATATTCAAATGGCAATCCGGAGCGCAGCCACTGCGGGTCTGTGCGATTTCTTATGTTAACTATTATGCGATGGGTATATTGAGAAATAACTGGAATTCCGCTGATATTCATTGCATATTTAAAATACACTGCACAATGTTAAAAATATGCATGGATAATCCGCGAACAATTCAGGCCTGCGAACTCAGTTGCGCAAACGGGCCAGCAAACCATCAAGCGCATCAAGGCTGGCAAAATCGATAATCAGCTGGCCGCGGTTTTTGACGCTACTCTTGATGCTCACCGCCATCGCCAGCAAATCGGATAATTCCTCCTCCAGCCGGATAATGTCGCGCGATTTTTCCCGGCTTTTTCCATTTCCGTGCGGCGTTTCGGATTGCTCCGATAGCGTGCGCTGCACCAGCTTTTCCGCCTCCCGCACCGACATGCGCTTGGCCACGATGGCATTGGCCAACGTGATCTGGGTTGCGGCGTCGACTGCCAGCAAGGCGCGCGCATGGCCCATGTCGATATCGCCGGCCATCAGCATGGTTTGCGTTGGTTGCGCGAGATTGATCAGACGCAGCAGGTTTGAAACCGCACTGCGTGAACGTCCGACCGCAACGGCCGCCTGTTCGTGGGTGAAATCGAATTCTGTAATCAGGCGATGAATCCCTTGCGCTTCTTCCAGAGGGTTCAGATCTTCGCGCTGCATGTTCTCGATCAGGGCCATGGCGGCTGCAGCCTGATCGTCAACTTCCTTGATCAGTACCGGAATGGTGTCGAGTCCGGCCAGCTGCACCGCCCGGAAACGCCGCTCACCGGCAATGATTTCGAATTTTTCGGCACCGTTTTCACGCCCGATCGGCCGCACCAGAATTGGCTGCAACAAGCCCTGCTCCCGGATCGAGGCGGCCAATTCGTCCAGCGCACCCTCGTCCATGCGGGTGCGCGGCTGATATTTTCCAGCCTGTAATTGCGAAACCGATAGCGAGGAAGGAACTCCGGCCGCAGAGGATTGCGCATCCGGGTCATTCAAGCCGCCCAGCAAGGCATCAAGACCGCGTCCCAGTCCTTTTTGTTTTTTCGTCGCCATAATTGCTCTTTACATTGATTTGATGCGTTCAACCAGCTCAGTGCCAAAGGCGATGTAGGCTTGCGCCCCTTTTGAAGCAACATCGAAGTTGACCCCGGGCATACCGTAGGAAGGTGCCTCCGCCAGGCGCACATTGCGCGGAATGATACTCTTGAAAACCTTGTCGCCGAAATGCTGTTCTAGTTGGGTCGAGACCTGCTGCGACAAGGTCATGCGCGGATCGAACATCACCCGCAGCAGGCCAATGATGCTGAGTTCAGGGTTGAGGTTGGCATGGACTTTCTTAATGGTATTGACCAAGTCCGACAACCCCTCCAGCGCATAATATTCGCACTGCATCGGGATGATCACGCCGTGCGCGGCGCACAAGCCATTCAGGGTCAGCATCGACAGCGCCGGCGGGCAATCGATCAGGATGAAATCGTATTCTGCCGCCACTAGCGCCAATGCATCCTTCAGACGCTTTTCCCGGTTTTCCAACTCGACCATTTCAACTTCGGCCCCGGCCAGCTCCCGATTGGCCGGCAGCACGTCGAACTTGCCGGCTTCGGAAGCCAGCCGCGCCGCCGCCACATCCGACATGCCCAGCAGCACTTCATAGACCGACGCGCGCAGCTTGGCTTTGTTGATGCCGGCGCCCATGGTTGCATTACCCTGCGGGTCGAGGTCGACCAGCAGTACGCGCTGACCGATTTTTGCCAGGCCGGCAGATAGATTCACGGTAGTGGTGGTTTTACCGACCCCGCCCTTTTGATTGGCGATGCAGAAGATTTTTGCCATGGAATCGCTTTAGTTAATCGTCAACTTGATACCGAAACCGATCAAAAACAGACCGGCAGCACGATGCGCCATTTTGGAGATGCGCGGATTTCGCTTCAGCTTTCCTGCCATTGCATGGACCGCTGCAACGCAGGAAAAACAGAACAGGATAGTGATCAGGCTGACCGTTGCAGCCATCACCAGCAAGGTCAATGCGCCATGATGTCGGGCCGGATCGATAAAAAGCGGAAAAAACGCCATGTAAAAAACGATCGCTTTCGGGTTCAGCAGCGTTATCAGAAAGCTGCGCCTGAAATAGTGTTCGCCAGGATTCACGCTCTCACTGACCGAGCTCGATCCAACCTGTCTGGCTCCCAGCAAGCCGGTTCCGATAAACATCAGATAGGCAGCACCGGCATATTGTATTGCCTTGAAGATAGCCGGATTGGCTTGCAACAAGGCCGCCACGCCAATCCCGGCCAGCAGCATATGCAGCCAATCGCCCACCATGGTTCCCAGCGTGCTGGCAAATCCGGCCCGCATTCCATTCTTCCCGGTCGCGGCAAGAATGGCCAGCAAGCCGGGACCGGGAATCGCCAGAAACACCAACACCGCCAGGATAAAACCGGGGTAATTCGTTATGCCGAACATAGACTTCCTTCATCCAGTATTTTCGTGGCCCAGAGCCGGCAATCCCGGCTCAATTTGCACTGCGCCCGATAAAAATCAGATGCCGCTCGGCCTGCAGCCCCGGCACCGTCAACGTCCGTACTTCCCGCACTAGCCAGCCGGCAGGCAGGCGCGCCAACTCCTGCTGCGGATAGACGCCCTTCATGGCGATGAAACGGCCGCCCGCGGCCAGCAAATGGCCCGACCAGTTGACGAAGTCAGCCAACTCGGCAAACGCGCGCGAAGTGATGGCCTCGAACGGGTGCGCCACCTGCAGTTGCTCGACCCGCGCGGTATGCACGGTTACATTCGACAAGCCGAGCTCCACCTTGACCTGAGTCAAGAAAGCGGTTTTCTTGTGCACGGTATCGATCATGGCAACTTGCATCTCAGGCCGCGCAATTGCCAGCACCATGCCAGGCAGGCCGCCGCCGGCACCGACATCCAGCACATTTTTCACGCCGTCGAAGGCGCTCACCACAGCCAACGAATCCAGCACATGCTGGGTCACCATCTGGCCCGGGTCGCGCACCGCAGTCAGGTTGTAGACCGCATTCCACTTGATTAATAGGGCCAGATAATCCATCAGCAACGCGATTTTCCGCTCGCTCAAGTCAAGTTGCAGAGCAATCGCACCTTGGACCAGCGTGCCTGTCAGCGCAATACGATCGAATCCTTGCATGAAATCCTCAAGCCTCTGGCTGGTTGTCTGTCGCCGGCGCGACGAACTGGTTGTATCCGCGCTTTTTCAGATGCACCAGCAGCAGCGATATCGCAGCCGGGGTGATACCGGAAATACGCGAAGCTTGGCCCAGTGTTTCCGGGCGCTGCAAGTTGAGTTTCTGCCTGACTTCCATCGACAGCCCGTTGACTTCCAGATAATCGAACTCGGTCGGCAGGATCAATTGCTCGAAATGCGCATGGCGCGTCACTTCCTTGGCCTGGCGTTCGATATAGCCGGCATACTTGAGCTGGATCTCAACTTGCTCCTTCAACTCGGCTTGGTCTTCCTGCAGTGCCCCGAATGCAGCCAGGCCCTGCCCTTCCAGCCCGGCCAGAGTCATCAGCCGGTCGTAACTGACGTCCGGCCGGCGCAGCAGATCGGCCAGCGAATATTCGCGCTCGATCGCCTTGCCGAGGACCCGCACCGCTTCTGCGTCGGCCAGCATGCGCGGGCTAACCCAGGTTGACCTGAGACGCTGCAGTTCGAGCGCGATTGCTTCGCGCTTTTGCTCGAAGCGGATCCACTGCGCATCGCTGACGCAACCCAGCGTGCGACCGATTTCTGTCAGGCGCATGTCGGCGTTATCCTCGCGCAAACTTAGCCGGTATTCGGCACGGCTGGTAAACATCCGGTACGGCTCCTGCACGCCCTTGGTGATCAGGTCATCGACCAGCACCCCCAGATAGGCCTGATCGCGCCCCGGAGTCCAGGCCGCCCGCTCCTGCACCTGCAATGCGGCGTTCAGGCCGGCCAGCATGCCCTGCGCTGCCGCCTCTTCGTAGCCGGTGGTGCCATTGATCTGCCCGGCAAAGAATAGCCCCCGAATCAGTTTGGTTTCCAGCGACGCTTTCAGCCCGCGCGGATCGAAATAGTCATATTCGATCGCATAGCCGGGACGCAGGATGTGGGCATTTTCCAGTCCGCGCATCGATTGCACCAGCGACAGTTGCACATCGAATGGCAGGCTGGTCGAAATGCCGTTCGGATAAAACTCGTTGGTGGTCAAGCCTTCCGGCTCCAGGAAGATTTGGTGCGACGCCTTGTCGGCAAAACGGTGGATCTTGTCTTCGATCGATGGACAATAGCGCGGCCCGACGCCTTCGATCACGCCGGTATACATCGGGCTGCGATCCAGTCCGGCGCGAATAATGTCATGCGTGCGTGCGTTGGTGTGCGTAATCCAGCACGACAATTGGACCGGATGCATGGCGGCTGTGCCCATCACGGAAAAAACCGGAATCGGATCCAGATCGCCCCCCTGCTCCTGCATCACGGAAAAATCAATGGTGCGACCATCGATGCGCGGCGGTGTGCCGGTTTTCAGCCGCCCTTGCGGCAGCTTCAATTCCTTCAAGCGGGCCGACAGCGAAATTGCCGGCGGGTCGCCGGCGCGGCCGGCCGCATAATTATTCAGCCCAACGTGGATTTTTCCATCCAGGAAGGTACCGGCAGTCAGCACCACCGCCCGGCTGCGAAAGCGGATACCGACCTGAGTTACCGCGCCAACCACCCGATCGCCTTCCACCAGCAAGTCGTCGACCGCCTGCTGGAACAGCCACAGGTTGGGCTGATTCTCCAGCCGAGAACGGATCGCCTGCTTGTACAGAATCCGGTCGGCCTGGGCCCGGGTAGCGCGAACCGCCGGACCTTTGGATGAGTTCAGGATACGGAACTGAATACCTGCCTCGTCGGTCGCGATCGCCATCGCACCGCCCATTGCATCGACCTCGCGTACCAGGTGCCCTTTGCCAATGCCACCAATCGATGGATTACAAGACATCTGGCCCAGGGTTTCAATATTATGGGTAAGCAATAACGTCTTTTGCCCCATGCGAGCCGAGGCAAGCGCAGCCTCGGTGCCTGCATGACCGCCACCAATAACAAGGACATCAAACTCTTTGGGAAAATACATAGTGCGCCTCAGGGCGACGTGAACGAAGCAGAATTATAAGGTTTTTTCAGCCAGCATCCTTGCCGCATTCGAATTCCCGAAGAAGATTGGTGCATGTGTTTCACGTGAAACAATGATTCTCTGCATCCAATCGCTGATTAACGCCACGCAGATACTCGAAAAAATCTTCTAAATATGCTGACACGCGCCGGCAATACTGCAACACAACAGGATTACCGCCTGCGCCAACGGCACGACTTGGCAGCACATCTACACATGCTGCCCGACGCAATGCTGGCCAGAGAGTCGTTCGCCGATTCGTAGGTAGCCGCGGGACATGGGCTGACCGATCCTATTGGCGAACGGGAAACGCGCGCAAGGCTTGTTTGTTGCAACGCAGCAGATTACTGCCGGCACCGGCACCTGTTGGCGGCGGTCCGGTATCAACTAGCAATGACCTCGATCGGCTGGCAGATGAGGCTATGCTGCGAACTCACCTGCGCTGTGAAATGCTGCCGGCGATGAAAAGCATCAGGATGCCGGCGAACGCTTGAAATGGGCCAATATTTCACCCACGATGCCGCGCCGGAATGCCAGTACGCAAATGATGAAAATCAGTCCGGTAACAATCGTCACCGAGTCACCGAGCGACTGAAACCATTCGATCCCGGTTACTGACGACAGGAAGTAACCGAGGCTGCCGAGCTTGTTTTCCAGCGCGATGATGATGATGGCGCCGATGATCGGCCCGACAACGGTGCCCAGGCCGCCCACCAGCGTCATCAGGACCACCAGCCCGGACATGGTCCAGTGGACATTGGTCAGGGTTTCAAAGCCCAGCACCATGGTCTTGGTGGCGCCGGCCAGACCGGCCAGCGCGGCCGACAGCACGAACGCCAGCAACTTGTAGCGATCGACATCGTAGCCGAGCGAGATCGCACGCGGCTCATTCTCCTTGATGGCCCGCAACACCTGGCCGAAAGGTGAATGCACTATCCTGACGATCAACGCGAAACCAGCGACCGAAATCGCCAGAACCACGTAATACAGAATCCTGTCGTTACCGAGGTCCAGCAAGCCCAGCAAAGAACCGCGCGGCACGCCCTGCAAACCATCTTCGCCGCCTGTAAACGGTGCTTGCAGGTAGAAAAAATAAAACATCTGCGCCAGCGCCAGCGTGATCATCGTGAAGTAAATGCCCTGGCGGCGAATCGCCAGCGCGCCCATCAGCAGGCCAATGGCCGCCGCCACCAGCACCCCGAACAGCACGCCGAGTTCCGTCGGCAAGCCCCAGACCTTTAATGCATAGCCGGCAGCATAGCCGGCGCCGCCGAAAAATGCCGCATGGCCAAACGACAACAATCCGGTATAGCCGATCAGCAGATTAAAGGCGCAGGCAAACAGCGCGAAGCACAACACCTTCATCAGGAAGATCGGATACAGCACCAGCGGTGCGATGCATGCCAGGATCAGCGCAATTCCATAGCCAATTTTCTGCTTGTTCATATCATTTCTCTTTACCGAACAGGCCAGCAGGACGAATCATGAGCACGATCGCCATGATGACAAACACCACAGTGGCGGAAGCCTCCGGGTAAAACACCCGCGTCAATCCTTCAATCACCCCCAGTCCCAGGCCGGTCAGGATCGAGCCCAGGATCGAACCCATGCCGCCGATCACCACCACTGCAAACACGACGATGATCAAGTTCGAACCCATCAGCGGCGATACCTGTATCACCGGTGCCGCCAGCACCCCGGCAAAGGCCGCCAGCGCAACGCCAAAGCCGTAAGTCAGCGTGACCATCAGCGGCACGTTGATGCCGAATGCCTCCACCAGCTTGGGGTTCTCAGTGCCGGCGCGCAAATAAGAGCCGAGTTTGGTTTTCTCGATCACGAACCAGGTCGCGAAGCATACGAGCAGCGAAGCCAGCACCACCCAGGCCCGGTAATTCGGCAAATACATGAAGCCAAGGTTGGTGGCGCCGGCCAGCGCGTCCGGCACCGGGTAGGACTGGCCGGAGACGCCGTAAAACGAACGGAATATGCCTTCTGCCAGCAGCGTGATGCCAAACGTCAGCAGCAGTCCATACAGATGGTCGAGCTGGTACAGCCAGCGCAGCATGGTGCGCTCGATCACGATGCCGATCACGCCCACCAGCAACGGCGACAGCAATAGCATGACCCAGTAATTCAGGCCGAAGTAATTCATCCCCATCCAGGCGAAAAACGCACCCATCATGTACAGCGCGCCGTGGGCAAAATTGATTACATTGAGTAAACCGAAAATGACTGCCAGACCGAGCGACAGCATCGCGTAAAACGAACCGTTGACCAGGCCTAACAGCAGCTGGCTCAACATCGCCTGCATGGGAATGCCGAAAATATCCATGTCAACAGAGAGTAAAAATCATCCCGAGGGATAGAGAAGAAAAACGGCGCACCAGACCCCAATGCGCCGGCCGGATCATGCTGGATTACATCGCATCTGCTGCATCATACGGCGCATGCGTCATTTCCAGAGCACGCACTTCGATTCGGCCTTGGTGGTGAAAGCCTGGTCGCCGGGAATGGTTTGCGCCACCTTGTAATAATCCCACGGGTATTTCGATTCGGCCGAGGTTTTGACCTGCATCAGGAACATGTCGTGCACCATCCGTCCATCCGGGCGGATGGTGCCGTTCTTGGCATACATGTCATTGACCTTGGTTGCCTTCATCTTGGCGATCACCTTGTCGGCATCGTCGGTGCCGGCGGCTTTGACCGCATTCAGGTAGTGCATCGCTACCGAATAGTCGCCGGCTTGCAGGCTGGACGGCATTTTCTTCATTTTTGCAAAGTAGCGCTTAGCCCATGCACGCGACTCCGGGCTCTGATCCCAGTACCAGCTGTCAGTCAAATACATGCCGTGCGTCAGGTTCAGCCCCAGCGAATGTACATCGTTGATGAACATCAGCAAGCCGGCCAGCTTCATCGTCTTGTTGATGCCGAACTCGTTGGCGGCCTTGATCGCATTGATGGTGTCGCCGCCGGCGTTGGCCAGACCGAGAATCTGCGCTTTCGAGGTTTGCGCCTGCAGCAAGAACGAGGAGAAGTCGGAAGCCGACAGCGGATGCCGGACCGCGCCCGATACCGTACCACCGGAGGCCTTGACGACATTCGCGGTGTCGCTTTCCAGCGAATGGCCGAACGCGTAATCGGCGGTCAGGAAGAACCACGACTTGCCGCCCTGCTTGACCACCGCCGAACCGGTGCCCTTGGCCAGCGCCACGGTGTCGTAAGCGTAATGGATGGTGTACGGCGAGCACTCTTCATTGGTCAAACGGGCGCTGCCGGCGCCAATTGCCATGAACGGCTTTTTCTTTTCCTGCGCGATCTTCGCCATCGCCAGGCTGGTGCCGGAGTTGGTGCCACCGATCAGCGCATCGACGCCTTGCTGGTCGAACCATTCGCGCGCCTTGCTGGCCGCAATGTCGGCCTTGTTTTGATGATCGGCAGTCACCAGTTCGATTTTCTTGCCGAGCACGGTGCCTCCGAAGTCGGCAATCGCCATCTTGATCGCCTCCGCCCCGCCATTGCCGTCGATGTCGGAATACAGACCCGAAATATCGGTAATGAAACCGATCTTCACCGTATCGCCCGACACCTGCGCATTGGCGCTGGCAGCAAAGCCGACGCTCATGATGCTTGAAACTGCCAGCGCCAATGTTTTGATTTTAATTTTCATGTCTTCTCCCGTGATTGAAAACAACTACCCGACCAGCAACGTGCCAAACTACACTCCCAGCAGCGCATTCAGCACCGGCATCTTTGCGCTTAATTCGCTGGCGGCAAAAGCCTCGACAATCTGACCATGCTCGACCACATAAAACCGGTCCGCCAGCGGCGCGGCAAAACGAAAATTCTGCTCCACCATCACGATCGTATAACCCTTCGATTTCAGGGTCGTGATCATGCGCGCCAAAGCCTGCACGATCACCGGTGCCAAACCTTCGGAAATCTCGTCGAGCAGCAGCAAGCGGGCGCCGGTGCGCAAAATCCGCGCCACCGCCAGCATCTGCTGCTCGCCGCCCGAGAGCCGGGTTCCCTGGCTGGACTTGCGCTCTTCCAGATTCGGGAACATCGCGTAGATTTCCGCCACCGACATGCCCTGCTCAGTTTTCGACAGCGACGGCGGCAGCAGCAGGTTTTCCTCCGCCGACAGCGAGGAAAATATCCCGCGCTCCTCCGGGCAATAGCCGATGCCGCAATGGGCGATGCGGTGGGTCGGCATGCCTATGGTTTCGACCCCGCCGACCTTGATCGAACCCTTGCGGGTTCCGGTCAGACCCATGATTGCGCGCAAGGTGGTGCTGCGGCCGGCGCCGTTGCGTCCCAGCAGCGTGACCACTTCGCCCTGCCGGACCGATAAGTTAATGTCGTGCAGGATGTGCGATTCGCCATACCAGGCATGCAAGCCGGTGATTTCCAGTGCGTTCTGCTCCATCAGTGCGCTCCCGCCAACTCGGCACTGGCTGAACCCATATACGCCTCCATGACTTTGGGATTCGTGGAGACTTGCGCATACGTTCCTTCGGCCAGAATCGCGCCGCGCTGCAGCACCGAAATCCGGTCGCAAATGCCGGACACCACATTCATGTTGTGCTCGACCATCAGAATGGTGCGGCCGCTGGAAACTTTCTTGATAAGGTCGGTAACGCGGCTGACATCCTCGTGTCCCATGCCTTGGGTCGGCTCGTCGAGCAGCATCAGTTCCGGTTCCATCGCCAGCGTGGTGGCGATTTCAAGCGCCCGTTTGCGGCCGTAAGGCAAGTCGACCGTCACACTGGCAGCGAATTCGGTCAGATCGACCTGCGCCAGCAAGGCCATCGCCCGGTCGTTGAGTTGCGCCAGACTGGCTTCGCTTTTCCAGAAATAATAGGAAGTGCCGAGTGCGCGCTGTAGGCCGATGCGGACGTTTTCCAGTACGCTCAGGTGCGGGAAAACTGCCGAAATCTGGAACGAGCGGATAATGCCCTGGCGCGCGATCTGGGCCGGCTTGGCGGCGGTGATATCGTGCCCGTTAAACAGGATCTGTCCGGCGCTCGGGGTCAGAAATTTGGTCAGCAGATTGAAACAAGTGGTCTTGCCGGCGCCATTCGGCCCGATCAGCGCGTGGATATGGCCGCGCTGCACCTGCAGATTTACATTATCAACGGCGGTAAAGCCCTTGAACTCCTTGGTCAGGTTCTTCGTCTCCAAAATAACATCGCCCATCTTGTCTCCTTGCTGCAGGTAACTTACAACGGCGTTTGCATATTATTTTTTTTAAATATACAACATTAATTGATACCCGGTAATACAGTAGAAACACGTACCGGAATAAATCAGAAATTCCGGCTCTCGCGTATCCAGACGGCCGCTTTTTCCGCAATCATGATGGTCGGCGCATTGGTATTGCCGGAAGTAATGGCCGGCATCGCTGAAGCATCCACCACCCGCAGGCCGGCCACGCCCCGCACCTGCAGCCTGCTGTCGAGCACCGCCAGCGGATCGTCGTCGCGCCCCATCTTGCAGGTGCCGACCGGATGGAAAATGGTGGTGCCGATGTCGCCGGCCGCGCGCGCCAGTTCTGCCTCGCTGCGAAACTGCGCGCCGGGCTTCAATTCCTGCGGCGCGTACTTCTGCAGCGCCGGCGCGGCGACGATATTGCGCGTCAACATCAGCGAACTTGCGGCTATCCTGCGGTCTTCCTGCGTGTTCAAGTAATTCGGAGTGATTTTCGGCGCAACCATTGCCAAACTGGACTTGATCCGCACGTGGCCGCGCGAAGTCGGGCGCAAATTGCACACGCTGGCGGTAAAGGCCGGGAACGGATGCAGCGGTTCGCCGAATTTCTCCAGCGACAGCGGCTGCACATGGTATTCCAGGTTGGCGCTGGGCTGGCTCGGGTCGGACCTGGTAAACGCGCCCAGCTGCGACGGCGCCATCGACATCGGGCCGCTCTGCGACAGCGCGTATTCAAGTCCGATCTTCATCTTGCCGAACCAGTTGCCGGCCATCATGTTGAGCGTTTTCGCGCCCTGTATTTTGAACGCGGTGCGGATCTGCAGATGGTCTTGCAGGTTTTCTCCGACGCCCGGCGCATCCAGCACCAGCGGCACATCGTGCTGCCGCAGCAAGGCGGCCGGGCCGATGCCGGACAGTTGCAGGATCTGCGGACTGCCGATGGCGCCGGCAGCCAAGATTGTTTCGCAAGCCGATTCGGCAAACCATTCGCTGCCGCCGCCGACGAATTCCACGCCGTTGCAGACCACGCCTTGCGGCCCGCTCGCAGTGCGCAAGCGGCGCACCTGGCAGCCGGTCATGATTTCCAGATTGGGGCGGCCGGCGGCCGGCCGCAGAAAGGCTTTCGAGGTGTTCCAGCGCACGCCGCGCTTTTGGTTGACGTCGAAATAACCGCAACCTTCATTGTCGCCGCGGTTGAAATCGTCGGTGTTCGGAATCCCGCACTGCAAGGCCGCAGCGCGGAATGCATCCAGGATTTCCCACGACAGACGCTGGCGCTCGACCCGCCATTCGCCGCCGGCGCCATGCATCGCATCGGCGCCCTTGTAATGGTCTTCGCTCTTCTTGAAGAACGGCAAGACATTGTCCCAGCACCAGCTGTCGTCGCTGGTCAAATCGGCCCACTGGTCATAATCGCGCGCCTGCCCGCGCATGTAAATCATGCCGTTGATCGAGGAACAGCCACCCAACACCTTGCCGCGCGGATAAATCAGGCTGCGTCCGTTCAGGCCGGCATCCGGCTCGGTGCGATACATCCAGTCGGTGCGCGGATTGTTGATGCAGTACAGATAGCCGACCGGGATATGTATCCACAAATAATCGTCCTTGCCGCCGGCCTCGATCAGCAATACCGAAGTCCGGCTGTCGGCGCTCAGCCGGTTAGCCAGCACGCAGCCGGCCGAGCCGGCGCCGATGATGATGTAATCGTATTTGCCCGCAAACTCCATATCATGCTCCCGCCCACTGTGCCACATGCGACTTCAAGGGAAGCCATCGCCGCTTCCGTCTTTGTCCCGCTACAGGATCTGTAAAAACATTAAATACAGGCAGTATGTTAAAAAATACATTACTTTACGTCATGCATATAGAAATAATTTAAAAAT
>NZ_AVCC01000016.1 GCF_000622895.1 Herminiimonas sp. CN | reverse complement strand
TCCGTAGCGCGTATTTTTTGTCCTTCCGCAAACACGTTACCCGCGTCAAAAAAAGTGAACCAACGCAAGGTTCGATCATTGCCGGAACCGGGAAACGGAAACTGCAACTCGGCATTTGCAATCAAACGAGTCGAACCGCCCAGCGATTCTCCTGTTACTGAATCCACACTGGTTCCAACGCCCAGCGACGAACCCTCATAGCCGCGCACCGAACCGATGCCGCCGGCGTAGAAGTTCTTGAATATCGGATATTTCTTGCCGCCATATCCGCGACCATAATCCGCTTCGCCATTCAATGCCAGCGTCATGGTGCGTGTGATCGGCAGGAAGTATTGATCCTGATACACCGCACGATAATAGCGCAAGGTGCCGACTGCAGACAATTCCAGGTTGGTGCGTTGATAGCGGCCCTTGTTGGGCGCAATCGCGCTATCGCGCCCATCACGCTGCCATGCTGCCGTTAGCGGAAACGAAGTGACAGCGGCTTCTCCCGCACCACCCGCATCGGCAGTACCGTTGTCCCTCACGAAATCAATCCACTTTTGCGGACTGATGATCGGAGGAGCAAAAGTCTGGACCGACGTATGTTCGGCACCGATACCGAAAAATACGGTATCCAGTTCCGAGAATGGCACGCCAAATTTTACACTGCCGCCGGATGTCAGCACTCTGTAGTCATAGGTATAGGTTTCAGCCGGGCGAGTCGTGCGGTAAAACAGCTCATAGCTGCGGCTGACGCCATCAGTGGTGAAATACGGATCGGTTTGTGACAGTGCTATCGTGCGATTGCGTTTGCTGGTGTTGACGTCCAATCCTATCGTATTGCCGGTGCCAAAGGCGTTGGCCTGCTGGATCGAGCCTGTCAACGTCAGTTTCTCGCTGCTGGAAAAGCCTGCACCCAGCATCAGGTTGCCAGTGGGCTTTTCGACTACCGACATGTTGACGTCCACCTGGTCGGTACTGCCGGGCACTTCCGGGGTTTCAATATTCACTTCCTTGAAGTAGCCGAGGCGATCCACCCGGTCACGCGAAAGCCGAATTTTGGTGCCGTCATACCAGGAATCCTCGAATTGCCGGAATTCGCGGCGTATCACTTCATCGCGCGTCTTTGTGTTACCGGCAAGATTAATGCGCCGAACATAAACGCGTTTGCCTGGATCCAGAAGAATTGTCAGCGCCACTTCCTTTTTCTCGCGATTAATTTGCGGATTGGCATTAACGTTAGCGAAAGCATAACCAAAGTTACCCATCCGTTCCGATATCTTGGCAGTGCTTGCGGTCAATTTTTCACCTGAATAGACATCGCCCTTTTTCAAAGTCAGCAGGGAATTGAACTCCGCTTCGCGGCCAAACATCTGGCCCTCGATCTTGATGTCGGAAACGGTGTATTTTTCCCCTTCGTTGATATTGATGGTGATGAAGATATCTTTTTTATCATGTGTAATCGAAACTTGCGTCGACTCGATCTGTGCCTCGATATAACCCCGATTCAGATAAAAGGATTTCAGCGTTTCAATGTCGCCAGCGAGTTTTTGTTTCGAGTATTGGTCGGCTTTGGTGTACCAGGTAAACCAGCCCGGCGTTGTCAGGTTTAACTGATCGAATAATTCGCCGTCGCTAAATGCCTTGTTGCCAACAAAATTAATCTGTTTAATATGCGCAATATCGCCCTCCTCCACTGCGAAATTGACCGTTACCCGGTTCCGCTCGATCGGCGTGACGGTAGAGGTGATCTGGACTCCATACAAACCTCTCGAAAGATATTGGCGTTTTAGCTCCTGCTCAGCACGGTCCACTAAAGCCTTATCGAAAATCCGCGATTCGCCCAAGCCAATTTCCTTCAACGCCTTGGTCAGCATTTCCTTATCGAATTCCTTGATGCCGGAGAACTCCACGCTGGCAATCGCAGGGCGCTCCTCAACCAGGACGACCAGCACGTCGCCATCGACTTCAATACGCACATCCTTGAAAAAACCGGTTGCATAAAGAGACTTGATCGCTGCTACGCTCTTCTCATCGGTGAAAGTTTCACCAACACGCACCGGAAGATAACTAAACACAGTGCCGGCTTCAGTACGCTGTATTCCTTCCACACGAATATCTTTTACCTTGAATGGCTCCATCGCCAGCGCCTGTCCGGCACACAGGGAAAAAGCAGCAACAGCAAATAAGTTACGACGGAAAACTGGAATGGAAAAACGCTCAGAATATAATTTCATTGGTAACCGATTATGAATATTTTTGTTTTTGCGAGTGCCCTTGGGGGCGGTCATCATCAACTCAGGAAATAAGGCGCACGATATCATTGAAGACCGCTACCAACATCAATGCCATCAAAATACCCATCCCGGCCCGCTGGGCAATTTCACCAAAACGCGCAGAAACAGGGCGTCCGGTCAAAACTTCCACGAAATAATACAGCAAAAGCCCGCCATCCAACACCGGGATCGGGAGCAAATTCATCACGCCCAAACTGATGCTGATGAACGCAATAAAACTGATATAGCTGACAATTCCGATGCGTGCCGTCTGACCTGCATAGTCGGCAATGGTAATGGGGCCGGTAATATTTTTCAGTGAAACCTCGCCCACCAACATTTTTCCGAGCATTTTAAACGATAGCACGCTAGTGTCCCAGGTTCGTCCGGCCCCCTTGGCAATTGCCTCAACAGGCGCAGCACTCACGCTTACCATGGCTGGAATCATGGCAACTTCAGCCTTGATCCTGCCAACAATCCGGTCGCCTTGCATCTGCCCTTCCGGTGTTACGCTTGCAGTAAACTCGCGCCCAGCCCTTCGCCCTGTGATCTGCAATGGTTTATTGGCGGAACTCCGCAGCATATCTATGAAAGCCAAGCCATCGACTACTGGCTTGCCATCAACCGCCAGGATCAAGTCCCCTTCCTGCAATCCACCTTGCATGGCCGGGCCGTCAGGCACAATTTTCCCCAAAACAGCGGGCGGCCTTGCAAGTGAAATCCCTAGCTGGCCTAAAAAATCGCCCTCCAGATCTTCGGGCGCCAGGCCATCCAGTGGCACGGTAACGGTATCTAACAGCGCCCCAGTGGAATGCGCCGGATCAGGCCGGCTGACATCCAGTCTGGCAGAACTTTTTTCGACCGCCAACTGCACCAGTTTCCAACGCAAGTCAGACCATAATTCTATTGCCTCGCCATTGACTGCCGTAACACGTTCGCCGCCGCGCAAGCCAGCCTTGTATGCCGCCGATTGCTCCGGAACGATCCGGATTTTGGCAACCGGTTCTGGAATGCCATGCATATATAGTGTGGCGAATAGCAGTATCGCGAGAATGAAATTGGCAACCGGGCCGGCGGCGACGATGGCAATGCGCTTCCAGACATTCTGACAGGTGAATTCGCGCTGCCTGTCCTGCGGGGGCACCTCCTCCAGATTCTGCTCCCGGGCATCCAGCATTTTCACGTAGCCGCCTAGCGGCAGTGCTGAAATCACCCATTCGGTTTGATCGATGCCGAAACGACGGGAAAAAACCACCTTGCCCATACCAACCGAAAAACGCAGCACCTTTACCCCGCACAGGCGGGCGACCAAAAAATGCCCTAGCTCATGGACGATGACCAGTGTTCCCAGGGCAAAAACAAAAGCAATCAGCGTTTGCAGTAAGTTCATGAGTTCATGTAGGCAGAGGCAATGCTGCGCGCCTCCAGGTCCTGCTCCATCAAGCCTTCGATACTGTCAACCTGAATATGCGGCAAGTCGTCCATTACGCGCGCAATCAGTTGGTCGATCATGCGAAATCCGGTACGTCCATCCAAAAAACCCTGAACTGCAATTTCATTGGCTGCGTTCAGGATTGCCGGCGCCGAGCCACCGGCGCGCAACGCATCAAACGCCAGCTTAAGGCAGGGAAACCGGTTGAAATCCGGTTTTTTGAAATCCAGTTGACCGATACTGGTCAAATCGAGATGTGCCACGCCGGACGCAATACGCTCCGGGTAGGCAAGCGCATGGGCAATGGGAGTGCGCATGTCCGGATTGCCCAACTGCGCGAGAACAGAACCGTCAATATACGAAACCATTGAATGAATCACGCTTTGCGGGTGAATTACCACCTCGATCTGGTCGGCCGAGGCGCCAAACAGCCAATGCGCCTCGATGACTTCAAGCCCTTTGTTCATCATCGTAGCCGAATCAACCGAAATTTTCCTGCCCATGATCCAATTCGGATGCGCAACCGCTTCTGCCGGCGTTACGGACTCCAATGTTTCGACCGGGCGATTCAAAAACGGACCGCCGGACGCAGTCAACAATACCTTGGCGACACCCTGCTCGGATGGCGTCCGGCGGTAATTTTTCGGCAGGCACTGGAAAATCGCGTTATGTTCGCTGTCAATTGGCAGCAGCGTTGCACCATTCGTCTGCACCGCATCCATGAAAAGTTGGCCCGCCATTACCAGCGCCTCCTTGTTTGCCAGCAGTATCTTCTTGCCGGCCCGGGCTGCTGCCAGTGTCGGCACCAAACCGGCAGCGCCCACAATCGCCGCCATGACAACATCACAATCCGGATCGGAAGATACCGCTGCCAGCGCAGCGGGTCCAAACTCAACTCGAGTTTTCAGATCCTTTTGTCGCAACTGCTGCGACAATAACCGTGCCGCCGGCTCCGACCCGACCACCGCAATGCGCGGCTTGAATTGCTCGCACTGGCGACACAGTTCATCGACACTGGTATGCGCGGTCAACGCATGAATGGAGTAACGATCAGGATGCCGGGCAATCACATCCAGCGTTGATACGCCAATGGAACCGGTAGAACCCAAAATTGTAATTCTTTGCATGATTTCTATTCCAACACCAATGCTATAACCATGCATCTATAAGCAGGGCCAGCGGTAAAACAGGGATCAAGGCATCAATCCGGTCCAGTACGCCGCCATGACCTGGCAGCAGATTGCTACTATCTTTGATGCCGGCACGTCTTTTAAGCTGAGATTCAAACAGGTCGCCGACCACACTGGCTGCAACCACAAATGTCATGCATGCCAGGAAGCCGAAAAGCCCCCAATGGTCATCCAACCTTGCGGCAAACGTAGCATGCAATGCCGGGAAGCGGTTCGAAATGACCGCCGTCAGCATGACTGCAAACCAGCCACCGATAGCGCCTTCCCAAGATTTCCCCGGAGAAATCGACGGCGCCAATTTGTGCCGACCAAACGCCTTGCCGGAAAAATAGGCGCCGATATCCGCAACCCAGACGATCGCCATGATGGAAAGCAGAAAAAGCGGTGAGCGTTGAAATGCGGCAATAATCGCAACGAAACAGCCAAGAATGGCAATGCTATAAAAACCTGCCAGGAGTCGGCTGCGAATACCTTGCAAAGACGGTAGGCCCTTGGCAAGCAAAGGCACAAAAACAAGCAGCCAGATAGCAGCACAGGATGCGAACAATACTGTCGCTTTGCTTGCATCGCCACTGGCCAGGAAAAATCCGAATATGGCAGTCCAAAATGCCGCAATTATCTTGGGATAAGCATTGCCGGACAGACGCAAACTTTCCCAGGAAGCTGCGGCAAAAAAAATCGTGGAAATTACAGCAAATGCAGGAAAATTATTTAGAAACAACACCGGCAGCAACACTGCCAGCAATACCAGTGCCGTAAGCACCCGCATTTTAAGCATCAGGAAGCCTTTTTAGGTTTGAATTTTGGGTTCAAGCAATTGCTCGCTTGTGCGCCCGAAGCGGCGCTCACGCTGCTGATAGGAGGCGATCGCATCATCCAGTTTATTCAAATCGAAATCAGGCCAGAAAGTCTCGGTAAAATACAGTTCTGTGTACGCAAGTTGCCACAAGAGAAAATTCGAAATACGCTGCTCGCCGCCAGTCCGGATGAACAGGTCCGGCTCCGGTGCATAAGCCATGGACAGATGTGGCGTCAACTGATCTTCGCTGAACGCGGTTGCATCGGGATGAAGCGCGACCATTTTATTGACGCCTTGCATCACATCCCAGCGCCCCCCGTAATTTGCACAGATTGTCACCGTCAGACGCTTGTTTGCGGCCGTTTTTCTTTCAGCCTGAGCGATCATGCTCTGCAACTTGGCATCAAAGCGACTCAGATCACCTACTACCTTGAGCCGAATGCCATTCGCATGCATACGGGAAACCTCACGGTCGAGGGCCGTAATGAACAAGCGCATCAGAAGTGACACTTCATCCGCCGGACGTCGCCAATTTTCGGAACTGAAGGCAAACAGGGTCAAGAATTCCACCCCGCGCTCAATGCAGGCCTCCACGATATTTCGCACTGCTTCGACGCCTTTGGCGTGCCCCGCCACGCGCGGCAGGAAACGTTTGGTTGCCCAACGACCATTGCCATCCATGATGATGGCTATGTGATTGGGCACCGCAGACACTACCGGCACTTGTTGGGTCGAACTCGATTGCGTCATGGCTCTTTTGAAAAGGGAGATGGTCTTGCCGTGTCGAAAATACCGTTTGCAGTTATACGGTTAAGACTTCCTTTTCCTTTTCGACTACCAATTTATCGACATCCGCAACAAATTTGTCCGTCAGCTTCTGTATTTCATCCTGGGCACGGCGTTCATCGTCTTCCGAACACGCTTTGTCCTTCAGCAGTTTCTTCAACGCCTCGTTGGCATCGCGTCGTATATTGCGGATTGCGATTTTCGCATCTTCCGCTTCATTTTTTACCAGCTTGACCATTTCCTTGCGGCGCTCCTCCGTCAAGGCCGGTGTCGGTACGCGAATCATGTCGCCCTGCGTCGCTGGATTCAGTCCGAGATCGGATTCACGGATCGCCTTTTCAATCACCGCCACCATCTTTTTTTCCCAAGGCTGAACGCCGATGGTGCGCGCATCGATCAAGGTCACATTCGCGACCTGCGTCAACATGGTCGGATTGCCATAGTAATCGACCTGGATGTGATCAAGAAGCCCGGGATGCGCGCGACCGGTGCGCACTTTAGCCAGATCAGACCTCAAGGCCTCAATCGATTTTTGCATTTTCTGATCGGTATTTTTCTTGATGTCAGGTATGGTCATCTGCATTCCTCTTTTTCAAAGGTTAAATCTTATTCTATTTCCACCACAATCGTGAAGACGAGCGCCCGCTGACAACAACGCACAAGCGTGTCGGCACGGACGCAGTGGGGTTGATAATGAATTAAACGTGAACCAGCGTGCCTTCATCTTCGCCCATGATTGCGCGCATCAATGCGCCGGGCTTGACTATCGAAAACACTTTTATCGGTAATTTTTGATCCCGACACAAGGCAAAGGCGGTTGCATCCATCACCTGAAGATGTTTTGCAATTGCTTCATCAAAGGTGATTGTGGAATATCGCACTGCATTCGGATCTTTTTTGGGATCGGCAGAATAAACGCCATCAACCTTGGTTGCCTTGAGGACAATGTCAGCACTGATTTCAGATCCGCGCAAAGCAGCGGCGGTATCGGTAGTGAAAAATGGATTACCGGTGCCGGCGGCAAATACGACAATTTTCCCCTCTTCCAGATATTGCAGTGCCTTAGGACGAACATATGGCTCAACCACCTGCTCAATACTGATGGCCGACATGACGCGGGCGGTAATTCCAACCTGGCGCATCGCATCGGCCAGAGCCAGAGCATTCATGACCGTAGCCAGCATGCCCATGTAATCGGCAGTGGCGCGGTCCATCCCCTGCGCACCTGGCGCCACACCACGGAAGATGTTGCCGCCACCAATGACAATCGCGAGTTCGACCCCCATGCTGGCCACCTCGGCGACATCAGCCACCATGCGATCAATCGTCGCACGATTAATACCATAGGCATCATCGCCCATCAGGGCTTCTCCGGATAGCTTGAGGAGGACACGCTTGTAGGCAGGTTTTGTCATGGGCTGATTTCCTTTTGGTTGTCCGGATGATTATCTATCGCGCCGCCGAACTCCATTTGATAACGCCCGACAAGCAGCGCATCGAATGAAGCTCGCAACATGTGCAACTGCCGACTGCTTTCGGCCAGCCTAAAAAACGGGCCTTTCGGCCCGCTTATTCTCGCTTAAGCCTGTTTGGCTGCTGCGACCTGGGCAGCAACTTCTGCCGCAAAGTCATCTTGTTTTTTCTCAATGCCTTCACCGACTACATACATGACGAATGATTTCACGCTTGTATTTGCCGCCTTCAACATCTGCTCAACGGTTTGCTTGTCGTTTTTCACAAAAGGCTGATTGAACAATGACACTTCCTTCAGATACTTTTGCACCGAACCCTCAACCATTTTGGCAACAATATCAGCTGGCTTGCCGGATTCAAGCGCCTTCTGAGATGCAATCGAACGCTCCTTTTCAATCAACTCCGCCGGCACCTGATCCGACGACAGTGATACCGGCTTCATCGCTGCAATATGCATCGCAACGTCCTTGCCGACCTGCTCATCCGCGCCATCGAATTCGACCATGACGCCGATGCGCGTGCCATGCAGGTACGATGTCAGCTTGGCCGGTGCTTCAAAGCGTGCAAAACGGCGAATCGACATGTTTTCGCCGACACGCCCGATCAAAGCCGAACGAAACTCCTCAACTGTTTGCTCGCCCATCGGCAACGCTGACAACGCAGCCACATCCGCAGGGTTGCGCTCGGCAACCAGCTTGACGCAGGCGTTGGCAAAAGCAATGAAATCATCATTTTTGGTAACGAAGTCGGTTTCGCAGTTGACTTCGATCATGGCGCCCACGTTACCTGCAATGTGCGTGGCAATCACACCTTCAGCCGTAATGCGCGAAGCAGCCTTGGATGCCTTGCTTCCCAGTTTGACGCGCAGAATATCTTCCGCTTTTGCCATATCGCCATCGGCTTCTGTCAGCGCCTTCTTGCACTCCATCATCGGAGCATCGGTTTTTGCACGTAGTTCGCCTACCATCGCTGCGGTAATTGCCGCCATATTCATCTCCTAACTCAATCCACGCCCAGTCGGACGCCGATATTCATAATACGTTCAAAAAAATTGCTCAAAAAAAGGGGCGAACATTGTTGCCCCTTTCCTGACGACCGGAAAATCAGAAGAAGGACTTATGCCTGCTCGCTGACCTCGACGAACTCATCGCCACTACCGGCCTTGATCGCCTCGACCACATCGTTGACCGCATTGGCACGGCCTTCCAGAATTGCATCCGCGACTCCGCGGGCATACAGCATGATTGCCTTGGAAGAATCGTCATTGCCAGGAATGACATAAGTCACACCTTCAGGCGAATGGTTGGTATCAACCACGCCGATGACAGGAATGCCAAGCTTTGCAGCCTCGGTGATTGTGCCTTTGTGGTAGCCGACGTCAACGATGAAAATCGCATCCGGAACGCCGCCCATATCCTTGATGCCGCCAATCGATTTTTGCAGCTTGATCATCTCGCGATCAAACATCAGCGCTTCTTTCTTGCTCAATTTCTCGACGGAACCATCGGCAATCGATGCTTCCATGTCTTTCAGGCGCTTGATCGATGTCTTGATTGTCTTGAAGTTGGTCAGCATGCCGCCCAACCAGCGCTGATCCACAAACGGAACGCCGGCGCGCTGCGCTTCAGCGGCGATGATGTCGCGCGCCTGGCGCTTGGTGCCGACCATCAGAATGGTGCCGCGGTTCGCCGACAGTTGACGGATGTGCTTCATTGCCTCCTGGTACATGCCAAGAGTTTTTTCCAGGTTGATGATGTGGATTTTGTTGCGGTGGCCGAAGATGTACGGTGCCATCTTTGGGTTCCAGAATCGGGTTTGGTGGCCAAAATGGACACCGGCTTCCAACATCTCACGCATAGTAACGGACATAATATCTCCAGGGTTAGGTCTGGAATCCGGTCAGCCACCTCATTTAGAGGCACCCTTTCTCGAGCGGATTCGCGATTTTTCAAAATTTAGCTTTTTGTGAAACAAGCTAGCCCGAGATTCTAACCTAATTTCAGGCTTTGTTTCAAGCGCTGCAATGGCGGCGCGCCGGTAAATAAATGTCGGCTCGTCTATAATCGTGTTTTAACCGACCTCCAAGCTATCCACGCTTATAGCGCCCCATCATGTCTTCTATTTCAATTAAAACCCCCGACGATATCACTGGCATGCGCATCGCCGGCAAACTTGCCGCCGAAGTCCTGGATTTCATTGCGCCTCATGTCAAGGTAGGCGTCACCACAGGTGAACTCGACCGCCTTTGCCATGAATACATGATCAATGTGCAAGGCAGCATTCCAGCCCCGCTGAATTATTGCCCGCCGGGCTACACCCCTTATCCGAAAGCTATCTGCACCTCGATTAACGACGTCATATGCCATGGTATCCCGGGCGACAAGGTGCTCAAGAGTGGCGATGCCATCAATCTTGACATCACGATCATCAAGGATGGCTATCACGGCGATACCAGCCGTATGTTCCTAGTGGGCGAACCGTCGATCCTGGCACGGCGCTTGAGTCTGATTACCTATGAATGCATGTGGCTGGGCATTTCGAAAATCAAGCCTGGTGCGCACCTGGGCGATATCGGCTTTGCAATCCAGCAGCACGCGGAGAAATCCGGCTATAGCGTGGTGCGCGAATTCTGCGGCCACGGCATCGGCAAGGTGTTCCACGAAGAGCCGCAAGTGCTCCACTATGGCCACCCCGGCACGCTGGAAGAGCTCGCACCGGGCATGGTTTTTACCGTGGAGCCAATGATCAATGCCGGCCGGCGCGAAATTCGCGAAATGGGCGATGGCTGGACCATCAAAACCAAGGATCGCAGCCTTTCCGCGCAATGGGAACATATGATTCTGGTGACCGAAACAGGCTATGAAGTACTCACCGTATCTGCCGGAATGCCGCCGCCGCCGGCATTCATTGCCAATACGCCAGCCAGCCTAGTCACTATCTGAGCATGGCATCGCTTGCGATGACGCTAAAGCAGCAGCTGAAGTCGGAACGGCAAGCCGCGATCCTGGCATTCCAGTCGGATGGCAAACCCGACAAGCTCCTGAAGACCTTGTGCAAAAACGTCGATGTCGCGCTGATGCACGCCTGGCAGGCGCTTGCGCTGCCGTCTTCGGTGGCGCTGGTGGGCGTAGGCGGCTATGGCCGGGGCGAGCTATTCCCCTGTTCGGACGTCGATTTGCTCATATTGCTGCCATCCAAGCCCGATGCCGCGCTGCAGTCGACACTGGAACAAATGGTACAGCTGCTGTGGGATATCGGACTGGAGATCGGCCATAGCATCCGCACCATCGACGAATGCCTGAGCGAGTCCGATGCCGACATCACGGTCAAGACCAGCCTGCTGGAAGCGCGACTGGTAACCGGCAACCGGAAGTTGTTTCAGTTTTTCCAGGCCCGGTATGTCGCGGCGATGAATCCGCAGGCGTTCTTTCAGGCCAAAATGCTGGAATTGCATCAGCGTCATGCTAAATATGAAGACACGCCGTACAGCCTGGAGCCGAACTGCAAGGAAAGCCCGGGCGGATTACGGGATTTGCAGGTCATCCTGTGGGTCGCAAAAGCAGCGGGTTTAGGCAATTCCTGGCGTGAACTGGCCGAGAGGGACTTGATCACGGCTACCGAAGCGCGCCAGTTGATGCAGAAAGAACGCGCCTTCAAGGATATCCGCATCCGCCTGCATATCCATGCAGGCCGGCGCGAAGACCGCTTGCTGTTCGATGTGCAAACGCCGATTGCCCACAGCTTCGGCTTAGCCACCACCGACGCCAGCAGGGCCAGCGAACTTCTGATGCAGCGCTATTACCGGGCGGCCAAAGCTGTCACCCAGCTAAATACCATCTTGCTGCAAAACATCGAAGTACGGCTGTTCCCGCAACCGATCACGGCACGCTCGATCAATGAACGCTTCAATGAAGTCAATGGCTTCATTGACATCGTCCAAGACGACACTTTCGAAACCCATCCTTGTGCAATGCTGGAAATATTCCTGTTGCTGGCGCAGCATTCGGATCTGGAAGGGATGACGGCGCGCACCTTGCGCGCGCTGTGGCATGCCCGCTTCGGCATCGACGAGGCGTTCCGGCGCGAACCGGCCAACCGGGCCTTGTTTCTTGCCATCCTGAAAGCACCGGAAGGAATCACGCATGCGCTGCGGCGGATGAACCAGACCGGCATTCTGGGCCGCTACCTGCCCAACTTCAGCCGCATCGTCGGCCGGATGCAGCACGATCTGTTCCATGTGTACACGGTAGACCAGCACATTTTGATGGTGGTGCGCAACGTGCGCCGCTTCACGATGACAGAACATGCGCACGAATACCCGTTCTGCAGCCAGTTGATGGGCAACTTCGCCCAGCCCTGGCTGCTGTATATCGCAGCCTTGTTCCACGACATTGCAAAAGGCCGTGGCGGCGACCATTCGAAGCTGGGCATGGTCGACGCTGCGAAATTCTGCAAGGATCATGGCTTGAGCGCCATTGACACCGAGTTGATCGTTTTTCTGGTTGAAAACCATCTGACCATGTCGCAAGTCGCACAAAAGAAGGATTTGTCGGACCCCGATGTAATCCGCGACTTTGCCCAAACGGTAAAGGACGAGCGCCACCTGACCGCACTGTATTTGCTGACCGTGGCCGACATCCGGGGCACCAGCCCCAAAGTCTGGAATGCCTGGAAAGGGAAGCTGCTGGAAGACCTGTACCAACTGACATTGCGGGTACTGGGCGGCGAAACGCCCTCGACCGACCGTGAATTCAGAAACCGCCAGGAAAAGGCGCTGAAAACGCTGCGCCTGTACGGTTTGCCGGCCAACGCCCACGAAGCGCTCTGGAAACAGCTCGACGTCGCCTATTTCCTGCGCAGCGACGCCGCCGATATCGCCTGGCAAACCCGCTCGCTGTACGACAAGATCGACAGCAAGGTGCCGATCGTCAAGAGCCGGCTGGCGCCGATCGGCGAAGGCTTGCAGGTAACGGTCTACATCAGGGACCAGCCCGATCTGTTTGCCCGCATCTGCAGTTACTTCGACCGCAAGAATTTCAGCATTCTCGACGCCAAGATCCACACCACCCGGCACGGCTATGCGCTCGACACCTTTCTCGTGACGGAACCGACTTTCGCCAATAACTACCGCGACATCATCAACCTGATAGAACACGAACTGACCGAACTGCTGCAAAGCGCTGCGCCGCTGCCGGCGCCGTGCAAGGGCCGGCTGTCGCGCATGTCGCGCACCTTCCCGATCAAGCCGACGGTCAATTTGCGCCCGGACGAGCGCGGCCAGTATTATCTGCTGTCGGTTTTCGCCAACGACCGCAACGGTTTGCTGTATGCGATTGCGAACGTGCTGACGAAGTACAAGGTGAACCTGCACATGGCAAAAATCATGACGCTGGGCGAGCGTGTCGAAGACGTTTTCCTGATCGACGGCCCGCTGCTGAATCATGCCAAAACCCAAATCCAGCTCGAAACCGATTTACTGGAAGCGCTGCGCGTATAATCGTGCGCCTTCGAGCGCAGATTTCGTCTTCCGCAACTTCCCCCACATCATCTTGAATTTACACTTGCCGCCATGTCTGAACCTCTCCGCCTATCCAAACGCATGTCTGAACTGGGTCTTTGCTCACGGCGCGAAGCCGACGCGTGGATCGAGCGCGGCTGGGTCCGCGTCGACGGCGTGGTGGTATCGACCCTGGGCAGCAAGGTCTTGCCGCACCAGAAAGTCACGGTCGAACGCCAGGCCAGCGCCGAGCAATCCAAGCGCGTCACGATCCTAATCAACAAGCCGATGGGCTATGTCAGCGGTCAGGCCGAGGATGGCTACACGCCGGCGGTCGCACTGGTAAAGGCGGAAACGCGCTGGAAGGAAGATGCCGCGCCGGAAAAATTCCATCCAACCCAGTTGCGCAGCCTGGTGCCGGCCGGGCGGCTCGATATCGATTCGGTCGGCCTGCTGGTTCTGACCCAGGACGGCCGCATCGCCAAGCATTTGATCGGCGCCGACACCAGCGTCGAAAAGGAATATCTGGTCAGGGTGGAGCACACCAAACCGGGCAAGCTGCCCGACAGCCAGCTAAAACGCCTGAATCACGGCCTGATACTGGACGGCAAGCCGCTGCTGCCGGCCCGGGTCAAATGGCAAAACGAGGATCAGCTCAGCTTCATCCTGCGCGAAGGCAAGAAAAGGCAGATCCGCCGCATGTGCGACATGGTGGGCCTGAAAGTGCTCGGCCTGAAGCGGGTGCGGATCGGCAACGTCACGCTGGGCGACTTGCCGACCGGGGAATGGCGTTACCTGCGCGCCGATGAGCGCTTCTGATTCAAGAAGCGCCGAGAACACCACAAAAATTACAATAATGCAGGGGTATAGCTATAAATAGCTAATTTTCCGCATGTTTTGTATGCGGCATATAAAATTACCTACTACAGTATAAATCATGGCCAAAGCCGGTCATGAAAGCCGCTGCAGCCGGCTTTCACCATCCTCATTCGTCATGATCCGCGCTCAGCTCCGGAAACAGCACGTCCGCATAACCGAACTGCCGCATGTCGCGGATCCGCATCGGGTACAGGATGCCCTCCAGATGATCGCATTCGTGCTGCACCACGCGCGCATGAAAGCCGTCCACATCGCGGCTGATGCGGTGGCCGAACTGGTCGCGGCCTTCGTAATGCAGCATTTTCCAGCGCGGCACCATGCCGCGCAGGCCGGGCACCGACAGGCATCCTTCCCAGCCGTCCTCGGTTTCCTCCGACAGCGGCGTCAGTTGCGGGTTGATCAACACCGTTTCCGGCACCGCCGGCGCCTCCGGATAGCGGGAATTTTTGCCGAAGCCGAAAATCACCAGCTGCAGATCGACCCCGATCTGCGGCGCGGCCAGTCCGGCGCCTTGGACCGCGTGCATGGTCTCGAACATGTCCTGGATCAGTTCGTCCAGTGCGAAGTTGGCAAACTGCGTCACCGGCTGCGCCTGGCGCAACAACCTCGGGTCGCCCATTTTCAGAATTGGCCGAATCATGCTGATCTGCTCCCCATCAGAATGAAAGAGTGCGCAAATAGTCGGCGAACGCCGCGCCGGTTTCCGGATGTTTCAGGCCCAATGCGACGCTGGCTTGCAGGTAGCCGAGCTTGGAGCCGCAGTCGTAGCGGGTGCCGCGATAGCGGTACGCATACACCGCCTCGCTTTGCAGCAGTTGGGCAATCGCATCGGTCAGCTGGATCTCGCCGCCCATGCCTTTGCCCTGGTGTTCCAGGTAATCGAAAATCCGGTTCGACAGGACATAGCGGCCGCTGACGGCCAGCGTCGACGGCGCATCTTCCGGCGCCGGTTTTTCAACGATGCCGTGCATCCGCTCCAGCCGCTCGCCGTGCGGCGTGCTGCTGACGATGCCGTATTGCCGCGTCAATGCGCGCGGCACATCCTGCACTGCGACGATGCTGGCCTGCTCTGCTTCATACAACCGGGTCATTTGCGCCATCACCGACGGCTGGCCGCAATCGGCATCCATCAGGTCGTCGGCCAGCAGCACCGCAAACGGTGCGTCGCCGATCACCGGGCGCGCGCACAGCACCGCGTGCCCCAGCCCCAGCGGCGCCGGCTGACGGATGAAGATGCAATTGATGTGCGGCGGGATCACGCTGCGCACCAGCGCCAGCAAGTCTTCCTTGCCGGCCGCTTCCAGCTCGGCCTCCATTTCATAGGCCTTGTCGAAATGGTCTTCGATCGCGCGCTTGTTGCGCCCGGTGATGAATACCATGTCGGTGATGCCGGCCGCCACCGCTTCCTCGACCGCGTACTGGATCAGCGGCTTGTCGACAATCGGCAGCATCTCTTTCGGTTGCGCCTTGGTGGCCGGCAAGAAACGGCTGCCGAGGCCGGCTACCGGAAAAACAGCTTTTGTGATTTTTTTCATGATTTCTTTTTCAATGTTCCTGCAACAGGCGCAGCAGACCTGCTTCATCGATGATGGCAATGCCCAATTCCTGCGCACGGGCCAGCTTGCTGCCGGCGTCCTCCCCGGCCACCACCACGCTGGTTTTTTTGGAGACCGAACCGGCGACCTTGCCGCCCGCCGCCTCGATCATCGCAGCAGCCACGTCGCGGGTCAGGGTCGGCATGCTGCCGGTGAGCACGAAGGTCTGGCCGAGCAGAGGGCGCGGCCTGGCTTCGGCGGTACTGCTTTCTTCCCAGCGGACACCGGCCGCGCGCAATTGCGCGATCAGTTCGAGATTCAGCGGGTCGGCAAAGAACGCGATGATCGAGCCGGCCACCACCGGGCCGACGTCGGCCACTTCCAGCAATTGCGCATCGGACGCCTGCAGCAAGGCGTCCAGCGTGCCGAAATGGCTGGCCAGCGCCTTGGCGGTGGCCTCGCCGACATGCCGGATGCCCAGCGCGTAGATGAAGCGCGCCAGCGTGGTCGACTTCGATTTTTCCAGCGCATCCAGCACGTTCCGGGCTGATTTGTCGGCCATGCGCTCAAGTTCGGCCAACCCGGTCAGGCCGAGCTGGTACAGGTCGGCGGCGGTGGTGACGACCTGGCGGTCGACCAACTGGTCGATCAGTTGCTCGCCCAGGCCTTCGATATCCATCGCCTTGCGCGAGGCGAAATGCTGCAGACCGCCCTTGCGCTGGGCCGCACACTTGATCCAGCCGCCGCAGCAGCGCGCGATCGCCTCGTCTTCCAGCCGCACGATGGCCGAGCCGCACACCGGACAGTGGCGCGGCATGACGAAACGGCGCGCATCCTGCGGCCGCAGTTCGGGCACATGGGCCACCACTTCCGGTATCACGTCGCCGGCGCGGCGCACGATGACGGTGTCGCCGATGCGGATGTCCTTGCGGTTGACCTCGTCCTCGTTATGCAGCGTCGCATTGGTCACCGTGACGCCGCCGACGAACACCGGCGCCAGCCGCGCCACCGGCGTGATCGCGCCGGTGCGCCCGACCTGGACCTCGATATCCTCCACCAGCGTCAGCGCCTCCTCGGCAGGAAACTTGTGCGCCAGCGCAAAGCGCGGCGCGCGCGACACATAGCCCAGTTTTTGCTGCTCGGCAACGGAGTTCACCTTGTACACCACGCCGTCGATGTCATACGGCAATTGGGCACGCTTTTGCCCGATAGCATTAAAATACTCCAGCAGGCCAGCCGCGCCACCGCATGTATTGCGTTCGTTACAGACAGGTACTCCCATGCTGACATACCAGTCGAGGAGTGCTGAATGGGACGGCGGCAGTTCCGCGCCCTCCAGCGCGCCGATGCCGTAGGCGAAAAAACGCAGTGCGCGCTGGGCCGTGATGCGCGAATCGAGCTGGCGCAGGCTGCCGGCGGCGGCATTGCGCGGATTGGCGAATTCCTTTTGTCCGGCGGCCCGCTGGCGTGCATTCAGGCGGGCGAAATCGGCCTTGTACATCAGGACTTCGCCGCGGATGTCGAGCAGCGCCGGCGGCGTGGCGGTATTCAGCCGCAGCGGGATCGCGCGCACGGTGCGGATGTTTTCGGTCACGTCCTCGCCGGTGGCGCCGTCGCCGCGGGTGGCCGCCTGAACGAAGATCCCATGTTCATAGCGCAGATTGATCGCCAGGCCGTCGAATTTCAGCTCGGCCGCGTATTCGACTTCCTGCCGGTGATAACCCAGCGCTTCCCGGGCGCGACGGTCGAAGGCGACGATGTCGGCTTCCTCGAAGCCGTTGTTGAGCGACAGCATCGGCATCGAATGCGTGACCTGCGAAAACTGGCCGAGCGGAGCCGCGCCGATGCGCTGGGTCGGCGAATCGGCGCATATCAACTCGGGATGCGCGGCTTCGAGCGCCTGCAGTTCGCGGAACAACTTGTCGTATTCGGCGTCCGGGATGGTCGGCTGGTCAAATACGTAATAGGCGATGTTGTGCCGGCCCAGCTCGGCGCGCAGCCAGGTTGCGCGCGCCTGCCAGTCGGCCGGGTCGGGGGCCGGAAAGGATGCGGCCGGCATCAGCGGAACAGGCGCTGCGCCCGATTCGAGCCGGCCGGGATTTCCGCGGCCTCCATGTCATCGTAGAACGCGGCGACCTGGGCGGCGATTTCGGCCAGTGCTTCCCCCGACAGAATCTGGTCGCCATCGTCGACCACCGATCCGTCCAGTTTGCCGGCCATCACCCGGGCGCAAGCGGTCATCGCACCGAAACCGTCGCGCAGCGGCGCCACGCAAGGCACCTCCAGCAACAGGGTGAGCCGGGCCGTGGTGGCGGCGCCGGCAGGCGCGTTGGCCGACAGCAGAAACAGATTGCCGCCGTCGCCGTCGGGCATACTGAAGCGGCCGTCCGGGCGCTGCTCGAAGCCCTGTTTTTCCAGCATCGTGCGCAAGCTGTCCAGCGCCCACGGCGCACCGTTGCTGCGGATATTGATGCCTAATTGCGCGTCATGTTCGGTGATGAAGCTATGCAGTTCGCGCGCAACATCGACCACTTCGGCCATATCGGGCACATCGGGTTCGGCGCCCAGCTGATCGGCCACCTCGCGCAGCCGCATCACCAGCTCGGAATACTCCAGCTCGTTCAATGCGCTGCTGCGGTTGGCAAGTTGCACGCCTGCCTGCAGCGCGCTGTAGGTGCCGCCGCTGCGCACCGCTTCCCACACCTGATCCTCGCGCAGGCCGATGAAATGAATCGGTTTGCCGCCGATCTGGCCCAGGGTTTGCAGCGCCGGCAATATCTGTGCGCCATGCACTGTGCCTTCCAGCATTAGCGGGATGTTGCAGTCGATCAGCGGGTCGAGCGGCAGATCCTGCGCCGGCAACGGCATCTGCGCATCCGCAGCGTCCCTGGCGGCAGCATCCGCAGGAACCGCGTCGGCAGTTTCGTCGGCGTCAGCAGCGCTGGTGTCGGGCGCAGCAAAGCTGGGTTCGTGCCGGGTATCGGGAGCGCCGTCGGCGGCTGCCGCAGGCTGCATCAGGACGTCGTCATGATCGTTTGAAAAAGCGCGTTGAACGCTTTTCCTGGACTTGTGTTCCTGCCATTTGTTGTAGGAGATGACACCGACAACGATGGTGCCGCCGATGGCGATTAAGCTGATTTGTAGGTCTGTCATGCGGCTTGGCCCTCTAAAGCGAAATTGGCGGCGGACTGCATGTCCACCGCCACAATACGGGATACCCCTTGTTCCTGCATCGTTACGCCGATCAATTGTTGCGCCATTTCCATCGCGATCTTGTTATGCGAGATGAACAGGAACTGGGTTTTCGAAGACATGCGTTTGACCATATTGCAAAAACGCTCGGTATTCGAATCGTCCAGCGGCGCATCGACTTCGTCGAGCAGGCAAAACGGGGCGGGATTGAGCTGGAACATGGAAAACACCAGCGCAGTGGCTGTCAAGGCCTTCTCTCCGCCGGAAAGAAGGTGAATTGTTGCATTTTTTTTGCCGGGCGGTTGCGCCATCACCTGCACCCCGGAATCGAGGATTTCATCGCCGGTCATCATCAGCCTGGCCTGGCCGCCGCCGAACAGGATCGGGAACAGTTCGGCAAAATGGCCATTGACCTGGTTGAAGGTTTCCTGCAATAGCTCGCGGGTTTCCTTGTCGATGCGGCGAATCGCATCTTCCAGCGTATTGATGGCTTCGGTCAGGTCGGCATTCTGCGCATCCAGGAAGTTCTTGCGCTCGGCTGCCTGCGCCAGTTCGTCCAGCGCAGCCAGATTGACTGCACCCAGCGCGGCGATGGCATTGGTCAGCCGCGTGACTTCGCCCTGCAGATAGGACGGCCGCAGATCCGGCCCCAGTTTGGCACTCAGGGCGGGCTCGTCGGCCTCGGCGTCGCGCAATTGCTGGGAAAATTGCTCCTGATTCAGGCGCGCGGCCTGCTCCTTCAACTGCAACTCCATGATCTTGTCGCGCTGCGGCTGCAGATTGCGCTCGGTTTGCGCGCGCCCGTCTTCTAGATGGCGCAGCTTTTGGGTGATCTGGTCGAGCTCATGGCGCGCGTCCGATAGCGCGCGCTCCTGCTCGCTGCGCTTTTCCAGTAGCGATTGCAGGCCGGCGTCGGTGGTCTGGTCGTTCAGGCCTTCCAGCTCCAGCGTCCCCTGTTGCATCGTCACCGCCAGCTGCGACGACTGTTCCAGCGCGGTGGCGATATTGCGCTTGAGCTCATCCATCTTGCTGCGCTGCGACTTTTCGGCAAATACCGCATCCTGTGCGGCCCGTTCCAGCTCGCGCAGGCGCTGCCTGGCGTCGGCCAACTGCAACTCTTTTTCCAGGTAGGCGGTCTGGCCATCCTCGTGCGCGCCCTGCAACTCGGCCAGCGCGGCATCCAGTTCTTCGAAACGGGCTTCGGATTCGACCCTGGCCTGTTGCTGCTCGGCTTCCTGCCCGGCGATTTCAGCCAAATCGCCGGCAATCTGGCCGCTGCGCTGGTTGAAGCGTTCCTGCACTTCGGATAATTTGACGACTTCCATCTGCAGGCCGTGCACCGCTTGCGTCAGGCTGGCGACGCTCTGGCGGCTGTCCTGCAATTGCCGCGCCGCCTGCGACAGCGCCGCCTCGGCCCGCACCGCACGCGACCGGGCTTGCTCGGCCGGCAATTGCTGGGCGCGCAGCTGCTTGCCGAGGTTTTCGATCTCCTGCTGGCGCGCCAGCATGCCGTCCTGCTCGGAGTCGGCGGCGTAAAAACGCACGCTGGCGCGGCCGATCAGATGCCCTTGGCGGGTCACGAAACAGCCGCCCAGGGGCAAATCATTGCGCTGCGCGAAGGCGCTGGCAGCGTCCTCCGCCACAAAAAATCCCTGCAGCCAGTCCTGCAGCAAAGCGCGCAAGCCGGGGTCGTTCAGTTTCAACAGGCTCAGCAGCGGCTTGCATCCGGCCGGCGCATCGTCGCCCGGCGGCGCCATCACGACATTCGGCGAGAACAGCGCCAGCTTGGCCGGCGGCGCATCGCTGAAAAAGGCCTTGGCCCAGTCCAGATTCGAGACTTCCAGCGCTGCGGTGCGCTCGCGCAGCACCGACTCCAGCGCGGTTTCCCAGCCCTGCTCGATCTGCATCTTCTGCCACAGGCGCGGCAATTCGCCCAAGCCGTGCTTGTCGAGCCAGGGTTGCACCTTGCCCTGGGTCTGAACGTTTTCCTGCAACTGCCTGAGCGCCTGCAAGCGTGCCTCCAGCTGCGCGTTGGCGGCCGCCTCCTGATTGACCTGCGCCTGCGCCTCGTTGCGCTCCTGCTCCAGCAGCGGTTGCTGCTCCTGGGCGATCTCCAGTTGCTGCGCCGCTTCTTCCAGCGCCGCCTGCTTCTCTTCCAGCTGCATTTTCAGATCGGCCAGATGCGTGCTGTCCGGCATCTGCAACCCGCTTTTCTCTTGCGCCAGCCGTTCGCGCCGCGCGCTCAGGCCGTTCAGGATGTTCGACGCATTGCGCTGATGCGCCGATTCGAGCTCGATCTGCTGCTGCGCCTGCATGATCCTGGCGCGCGATTCGGTGGTGCTGGCTTGCGCGGTGCGCCAGTCCTGTTCCAGCTGCGGCAGCTTGTCGCTGGCCTGCTGCAGCACTTGCTGCGCATGCTCGACCAGCGCGGCCTGTTCTTCCAGGCTGAATTCGGCCTCAGCCAACTGATCCTGGTTCTGCTGGCTTTGACGCTGCCATTGGTCGCGCTGGGCGGTCAATGCGGCCAGCTGGTTTTGCAGCCGGTTGCGCGACTCGATGACAAACTTGATCTGCGCTTCCAGGCTGCCGATCTCGGCATTGGTCTGGTACAGCTCGCCCTGCGCCTGATGCATGCGGTCGCCCGTCGCGTAATGGCTCTGGCGCATCTGCTCCAGTTCCAGCTCGACATGGCGCAACTGGGCGGTGTGCTGCTCCAGGTCGGTTTGCGCCTGTTCGATCTCGCGGAAATATTTTTGCTGCTCGATGAGCGCTTCATTCTTGCGCAACAGCCACAGCAACTTCTGCTTTTCGTCCTGCTCGGCCTGCATCTGGCGAAATTTTTGCGCTACCGCCGCCTGCGCTTCCAGCTTTTCGAGGTTGACCGTGAGTTCGCGCAGGATGTCTTCGACCCGGAGCAGATTCTCGCGCGTGTCGTGCAGCCGGTTTTCGGTTTCGCGGCGGCGCTCCTTGTATTTGGAGACGCCGGCGGCCTCTTCCAGGAAAACCCGCAACTCTTCCGGGCGCGCCTCGATGATGCGGGAAATCATGCCCTGGCCGATGATCGCGTAGGCGCGCGGCCCGAGCCCCGTGCCCATGAAGATATCCTGAATATCGCGCCGCCGCACCACTTGGTTATTGATGTAATAGCTGGAAGTGCCGTCGCGCGTGAGGGTGCGCTTGACCGCGATTTCCGCGTATTGCCCCCAGGCGCCGGACGCGCGGCCGTCGGCATTGTCGAAAATCAGCTCGACCGATGCGCGACCAGCCGGCTTGCGGTGCGTCGAACCGTTGAAAATAACGTCCTGCATCGATTCGCCGCGCAACTCGGAAGCCTTGGATTCGCCCAGAACCCAGCGCACCGCATCGATGATATTCGACTTGCCGCAGCCGTTCGGCCCCACCACCCCGACCAGTTGCCCCGGCACCTGGAAATGCGCCGGTTCAACGAAGGACTTGAATCCCGATAATTTAATGGACGATAGGCGCACGTTGGAGGCAGTTCTTCTCTTGAAAAATTACAGGCTGACGATTATCGCCTAATAATAAGGGAAAACCTGTCGTAAAAAGCCGCAATGATACACTTTACCGAGCCATTTTGAGCCTCGCTTGCTGCAGTGCACACCAAGCGCACATCGGTATAATGGCGCGATCCCGGTTTGGCTCCAAGCATAAATCGCTTCATTTTCGTCAATCACTCGTCCCTTGCCCCGTGAATCCACTCCTACAAAAGCTCCAGTCCTACCCTTTCGAGAAACTGCGGCAGCTCTTTACAGGCGTCACGCCGAATCCTGCGTTCAGCCCGATCAGCCTCGGCATTGGAGAACCGAAACACGCGACGCCGGCCTTCATAAAACAGGCGCTGACGGATAATCTGGCCGGCCTGGCCAGCTACCCCAGCACCGCCGGCAGCGATGCGCTGCGCGGCGCGATCGCCGGCTGGCTGGAACGGCGCTACAACTTGCCCAAACTCGACGCGGCCAGCCAGATCCTGCCGGTCAACGGTTCGCGCGAAGCCCTGTTTGCGCTGGCGCAGACCGTGGTCGATCGCTCCCGGGGCGACGCGCTGGTGATGTGCCCGAATCCGTTTTATCAGATTTACGAAGGCGCCGCCTACCTGTCCGGCGCCGAACCGTATTTCGTCAATTCCGATCCGGCGCGCAACTTTGCGCCGGATTATGCCGGCGTTGCGGCAGCCGTCTGGCCGCGCGTGCAATTGCTGTATGTCTGCTCGCCGGGCAACCCGACCGGCGCGGTGCTGACGCTGGATGACTGGCAAGAATTGTTCGCGCTGTCCGACCGCTACGGCTTCGTGATTGCCTCCGACGAATGCTATTCCGAAATCTATTTCAAGCCGGAAGCGCCGCTGGGCGCGCTGGAAGCCGCGCACAAACTGGGACGCGGCGACTATCCGCGCCTGATCGTGTTTTCCAGCCTGTCGAAACGCTCGAACGTGCCCGGCATCCGTTCCGGCTTTGTGGCCGGAAACGCCGAGCTGATGGGCAAATTCCTGCTGTACCGCACCTATCAGGGCGGCGCGATGAGCCCGCCGGTGCAGGCCGCCTCGATCGCCGCCTGGAACGACGAAGCCCATGTAGTGGAAAACCGCGCCCAGTACCAGCGGAAATTCAGCCAGGTCACGCCGCTGCTGCAAACGGTGCTGGAGGTCGATTTGCCCGATGCCGGCTTCTACCTGTGGGCCGATGTCAGCCGCAGCGGGCTGTCCGATGTCGAATTCGCGCGGCAACTGTATGCCGAATATAATGTGACGGTTTTGCCGGGCAGTTACCTGGCGCGCGAAGCGCACGGCGTCAATCCGGGCAGCAACCGCATCCGCATGGCCCTGGTGGCCGAGGTCGACGAATGCCTGGAAGCGGCGCGCCGCATCGTCGCATTCGCCCAAAAGCACGCAACAACAATTAACCACGCACCAATCAACCATTAACGTACAAGAGCACTCCAATGACCCAGCAACTCCAGCAAATCATCGATGCCGCGTGGGAAGACCGCGCCAATTACTCACCGAAATCCGCCCCCGCCGAAGTGCGCGACGCCGTTGCCCACGTGCTGGAACAACTCAACGACGGCAGCCTGCGCGTGGCGCAGAAGGACAGCGGCGACTGGGTCGTCAACCAGTGGGTCAAGAAAGCGGTCCTGCTGTCGTTCCGGCTGGAAGACAACATCGTCATGCCGTCCGGCGAGCACATGCAGTTTTACGACAAGGTGCCGACCAAGTTCGCCAATTACACCGCAGCCGACTTCGAAAAAGGCGGCTTTCGCGTGGTGCCGCCGGCAGTTGCCCGCCGCGGCAGCTTCCTGGGCAAGAACGTGATCCTGATGCCGTCGTTCGTCAACATCGGCGCGTATGTCGATGAAGGCACGATGGTCGATGCCTGGGCCACCGTCGGCTCCTGCGCGCAGATCGGCAAGAACGTCCACCTGTCGGGTGGCGTCGGCATCGGCGGCGTGCTGGAACCGATGCAGGCCAACCCGACCATCATCGAGGACAACTGCTTCATCGGCGCCCGCTCCGAGATCGTCGAAGGCGTGATCGTCGAGGAGAACTCGGTGATTTCTATGGGCGTGTATATCGGCCAGTCGACCAAGATCTACGACCGCACCACCGGCGAAGTCACGTACGGCCGCATCCCGTCCGGCTCGGTCGTGGTGTCAGGCAACCTACCGTCGGCCGACGGCAAGTACAGCCTGTACTGCGCGGTGATCGTCAAGCGCGTCGATGCCCAAACGCGCTCCAAGACCGGCATCAACGAATTGCTGCGCGACGCCTGAAACGTTATGTAGGGCGCGCCATGCGCACCACCCACGCGTGGCGCACCCCACGAACAGAATAACAGAACGCGGAAAAACAAGGGGTATCGTTATTTTACAGTGCCCTCCGCACAGTTTTATTGCGGTTATGAAATATACCAGCAACAGTATATTTTTCTTGCGCCGGCGCGTCCGGCGCCCTTTTTCGTGTCTTCCGTGGGCACCATTTTCTCCATGATGAACATGCGCAGCATCCATCATTTACACAACAGACCAGTCGGGAGCGCAGGATGAGCATGGATCGTTTGTTTTCCCTGATGAAGGAAAAAGGTGCGTCGGACATGTTTCTGACCATCAATTCGCCGATCCACCTGAAAATCCAGGGCAATCTGATACCGATCAATCAGCAGAAGATGGACATGCAGCACATCCGGGCGCTGCTGTCCGAAGTGCTGTCCGCAGCCGACCTGACCAAGCTGGAACAGGAAAACGAACTCAATATCGGCATTCCGGTACGCGATGTCGGCCGCTTCCGTCTCTCCGCATTCCGCCAGCGCGGCACCATTTCGGCGGTGTTGCGCTTCATCCCGCACATCATTCCGGAGCTCGCCACGCTGGGCCTGCCGGGCGTACTGTCGGAACTGATCATGGACAAGCGCGGGCTGATCCTGCTGGTCGGCGCCACCGGCTCCGGCAAATCGACCACGATTGCCTCGATGCTCGATTACCGCAACGAGCTGCGCACCGGCCATATCCTGACGCTGGAAGATCCGATCGAGTTTTTGTTCAACAACAAGCGCTCGATCGTCAATCAGCGCGAAATCGGCACCGATTCCGCCAGCCTGGAGATCGCGCTGAAGAACTCGCTGCGGCAGGCGCCCGACTGCATCCTGATCGGTGAAATCCGCGACAAGGAAACCATGTCGGCCGCGCTCGCCTATGCGCAGTCCGGCCATCTGGTCCTGGCCACCCTGCATGCGAACAACAGTTACAACGCATTGAACCGCATCATCAGCTTTTACCCGATCGAAAACCGGCCGGCGCTGCTGCTCGACATTGCGTCGACGCTGCGCGCCATCATTTCGCAACGACTGGTGCGTTCGCCCGAAGGCAAGCGTCTGGCGGCGTCCGAAGTCATGCTCAACACCCGCCATGTATCGGAACTGATCGAAAAAGGCGAAATCACCCAGATCAAGGAAGCCATCGAAAAAAGCCTGTCGCCCGGTTCGCAGACTTTCGAGCAAACCCTGCTGCAGATGATCAAGAACGGCGCGATCTCGCAGGAAGAAGGCCTGGCCAATGCCGATTCGCCCACCAACCTGCTGTGGCAGCTCAACAATAACGAGCAATCGAGCAAACTGGCGCCGCCGGAAGCCCCGGCCGGCCGGACGGACGAGCCTTCGTTTACCGAATTCACCTTCAACCCATGAATGACTCCAACCCGAACATCACGCTGTACGGCATCCCCAACTGCGCTACCGTCAAAAAAGCCCGCAGCTGGCTCGATGCCCATGCGCTGCCCCACACCTTTCACAATTTCAAGAAGGATGGCGTAACGCCGGCCCTGATCGAAGCGTGGCTGCAGGATAACGGCTGGGAAGTCTTGCTTAACCGCAAGGGCACCACCTGGCGCGCGCTGGACGATGCGCGCAAAGCCGGCGTGACCGATGCCGCCAGCGCGATGGCGCTGATGTGCGCAGCGCCGTCCGTCATCAAGCGGCCGGTATTGACCATTGCCAACGCGGCTGCACAACACTCTTATGTCGGCTTTGCCGATGCCCTTTACCAACAGATTTTTACGCCAAAACCATGAGCAAAACCCTCGCGCTGACTGAAGAACTGATCGCGCTCACCTCCGTCACGCCGCACGACCAGGGCTGCCAGCAGCGCCTGATCGAGCTGCTGTCCCCGCTCGGCTTCGCGTGCGAGACCATCCAGTCCGGCGAGGTCACCAACCTGTGGGCGCGCAAGGGCACAACGCAGCCGCTGGTGGTGTTTGCCGGCCATACCGACGTGGTGCCGACCGGCCCGGTCGAGCAATGGCAGTCGGCGCCGTTTACACCGACGCAGCGCGACGGCAAGCTGTTCGGCCGCGGCGCCGCCGACATGAAGACCTCGATTGCCGCCTTCGTGGTCGCCACCGAAGAATTCATCGCCGCCCATCCCGACCACCAGGGCTCGATCGGTTTCCTGATCACCAGCGACGAGGAAGGCCCGGCCACCGACGGCACCGTGGTGGTCTGCAACCGGCTCAGCGAGCGCGGCGAACAGCTCGACTACTGCATCGTCGGCGAGCCGACTTCGTCCTTTGATCTGGGCGACACCATCAAGAACGGCCGCCGCGGCTCAATGGCCGGCAAGCTGACCATCAAGGGCATCCAGGGCCACATCGCCTATCCGCAACTGGCGAAGAACCCGATCCACCTGGCCGCGCCGGCGCTGACCGAACTGGCGGCCGAGGTCTGGGACCAAGGCAACGAATACTATTCGCCGACCTCGTTCCAGATGTCGAACATCCACAGCGGCACCGGCGCCTCGAACGTGATCCCGGGCGAAATCGTGATCGACTTCAACTTCCGCTTCTCGACTGCCAGCACTGCCGAGGGCTTGCAGCAGCGGGTACACGAAATTCTCAACCAGCACGGCCTGGAATACGACCTGCGCTGGACCATCAGCGGCTACCCGTTCCTGACGCCGCGCGGCACACTGAGCGACGCGCTGTGCGACGCGATCAAGACCGAGACCGGGATCGACGCCGACCTGTCGACCACCGGCGGCACCTCGGACGGCCGCTTCATCGCGCAAATCTGCCCGCAAGTGATCGAATTCGGCCCGCCTAACGGCAGCATCCACAAGATCGACGAATATGTCGAGCTGCGCTGCATCGAGCCGCTGAAGAACATCTATCGCCGCACGCTGGAAAACCTGCTGACCTGATACCGACATACCAATGACACATCCGACGCCAACCCACCCGTTCTCCACCCCGCGCGACCTGTTCCGTTACGCGATCACGCGCTTCAACACCGAAAAGCTGTTCTTCGGCCACGGCAGCAGCAATGCGCTGGACGAAGCCGCCTACCTGATCCTGCACACGCTGCAGCTGCCGCTGGAAACGCTCGACCCGTTTCTGGATGCGCGCCTGCTGCCGGAAGAAGTTGCAACCGTGCTGAAAGTCATCGAACGGCGCGCCGCCGACCGGGTGCCGGCCGCCTACATCACCCATGAAGCCTGGCTCGGCAGCTACCGCTTCTACGTCGACGAGCGCGTGATCGTGCCGCGCTCCTTCATCGCCGAACTGATCCCGACGTTTTTCTCGCCCTGGGTCGCCGACCCGGAAAGCGTGACCGACATCCTGGAGCTGTGCACCGGCTCCGGCTGCCTGCCGATCATGCTGGCCGATGCGTTCCCGAACGCCCATGTCGATACCGCCGACATCTCCCGCGATGCACTGGATGTCGCATTCATTAATGTTGCCGATTATGACCTGGAGGAACGCATCACCCTGATCGAGTCCGACCTGTACACTAACGTGCCGGACAAAAAATACGACCTGATCGTCAGCAATCCGCCATATGTGAACAGCGGCTCGATGGGGCAACTGCCGCAGGAATACCTGCATGAGCCGCAAATTGCCCTGGCCGGCGGCGGCGACGGCATGGATCTGGTGCGCAAAATCGTCGCCGGCGCGGCCCAGCGCCTGAACGATAACGGCGTACTGATGGTCGAAATCGGCAATGAGCGCGCGTTCGCCGAAGCCGCGTTTCCCGAGCTGGAATTGACCTGGGTTACCACCAGCGCCGGCGACGACATGGTATTTTTGATCACCGCCCAGCAATTGAAGCAGCAATTGAAACAATAAGTTTTCAAAACGCTGCATACGCAATGCGGGAGTCTGATCTCACGGTCATACTCCCATTTGTATTTTTAATAAGCACTTTAAATATATGCGGCAATGATATTATTTTACTGCATACTCCTTAGAAATTAATTATGATTCGGTTCCAGCAAGTCAGCCTGATGCGCGGCATCAAGCCCCTCCTCGAGAGCGTCGACGTCACCCTCAACCCCGGCGACAAGATCGGCCTGATCGGCGCCAACGGCGCCGGCAAATCCAGCCTGTTCGGCCTGTTGCGCGGCGAACTGCACGCCGACCAGGGCGAAATCGACTATCCCGCCAAATGGCGGGTCGCCTACGTCGCGCAGGAAACCCCGCCTTTGGTCCGCGCGGCGCTCGATTACGCGATCGACGGCGACATCACATTGCGCCGCCTGGAAGCGGACTTGGCGGCGCTGGAAGCGCAGCCGGACAGCATTGAGAACGGCATCGCGATCGGCAACCTGTACGGCGCGCTGGCCGACGCCGACGCCTACACCGTCAATTCGCGCGGCGAGCAACTGCTGCTGGGCCTGGGCTTCACGCTGGAGCAGATGCAGCAGCCGGTGGCCAGCTTCTCCGGCGGCTGGCGCATGCGGCTGAACCTGGCGCAGGCGCTGATGTGCCCGTCCGACCTGCTGCTGCTGGATGAACCGACCAACCATCTGGATCTGGACGCCATCATCTGGCTGGAAGACTGGCTGAAACGCTACACCGGCACGCTCCTGATCATCTCGCATGACCGCGACTTCCTGGATGAAGTGGTGAACGTGATCGTCCACATCGACGAGCGCAAGCTGAAACGCTATTCCGGCAACTACTCCGGCTTCGAGCGCCAGCGCGCCGCGCAGATGATCCTGGCCCAAGGCGCGATGGAAAAGCAGAACCGCCAGCGCGCCCATCTGGAATCCTTCGTCAACCGCTTCAAGGCGCAGGCCAGCAAGGCGCGCCAGGCCCAGAGCCGGATGAAGGCGCTGGAAAAGATGGCGGAACTGGCGCCGATCCGCGCCGCCGCCGAATTCTCGTTCGAATTCCGCGAACCCTTGAATGCGCCGAATCCGCTGTTGGTGATGGAAGACGTGAATGCCGGTTACAAGCTGAAGGACGAGTACGGCGACCAGGTCGGCGAAAAGGTCATCGTCAACAACATCAACTTCTCGCTGCAGATCGGCCAGCGCATCGGCCTCTTGGGCGTCAACGGCGCCGGCAAATCGACGCTGATCAAGACCATCGCCGGCGACATCGATCCGGTCACCGGCACCTTCACCACCGGCAAGGGCCTGACCATCGGCTACTTCGCCCAGCACCAGGTCGAAATGCTGCGCCACGACGAATCGCCGCTATGGCATCTGGCCAAGATCGCGCCGACCGTGCGCGAGCAGGAGTTGCGCAACTTCCTCGGCAGCTTCAACTTCCCCGGCCAGATGGTCACCAGTTCGATCGCGCCGTTTTCCGGCGGCGAAAAGGCGCGCCTGGCGCTGGCGCTGATCGTCTGGCAGCGCCCCAACCTGCTGCTGCTGGATGAGCCGACCAACCATCTGGACCTGGAAACCCGCGAAGCGCTGACCGACGCGCTGGCGCAGTTCGAAGGTACGCTGGTGGTGGTTTCGCATGACCGCCACCTGCTGCGCGCCACCACCGACCAGTTCATCATCGTCGCCAACGGCAAGCTGCAGCCGTTCGACGGCGATCTGGACGACTACAAGGATTGGCTGTTCCAGACCAAGCTCGGCAAGGGCACCGACGTGTTGCCGGTGCACAAGGATAAATCCGAAGACCTGCCGAAGGTGGCTCCGGTAGCCGCCGCGCCGGTCGTCGACAAACGCGACCAGAAACGGCAGGAAGCCGAACAGCGCCAGAAAACCGCTGCGCTCAGGAAGCCGCTCGAAGGCAAGATCAAGCGCCTGGAAGAGCAAATCGCCAAGCGTAACGAACAAAAAGCACAGATCGACGCCCAGCTGGCCGAGCCCGGCATCTACGACGCCGCCAACAAGGCCCGCCTGAAAACCCTGCTTACCGACCAGACCTTCTACACCAAGGACCTGGCGCAACTGGAAGCGGAATGGCTGGAACAGCAGGAAGAATTGGAAAAACTGTAAAGACAACTCAGGCGCAGCCCTCCTTTCCTTGCCACAATGCAAAACTGGCGCCGGTCGGGTCGGCAATCACGCTGATCCAGCCGTATTCTCCTATCTCCATCACGTCCTGGAGTATGGTTGCGCCCAGCGACCTGGCCTTTTCGGTGCTGGCCTTGATGTCGGCCACCCCGACATAGGCTTGCCAGTGCGGCGGCGCGTGCGGCGCCGGATTGATCATCATGCCGCCGCCGGTGCCCTCGCCCACCTTGATCATGGTGTAGGGCACGCCGCCGGCGGGCGCCGCGACATCTTCCAGCTTCCAGTCGAACAACTGGGTGTAAAACGCCTTGGCGCGCTCCAGGTCGCCGGTGTGCAATTCGATATGCACGAATGGATTTGCCATGATTTTTGTCTCCTTCTCAATGACCCGTATCGATACAACGCCAATAAATGGCGTCATGCGCCGCCCGGCAAAATCGTCATCAGGCGGCGGCATTGTCCAGTGTAGGATGTGCGATCCAAAGTAGCCAAGATTTAATCCGGCGCAATCCGGCCAGGCCGGCGTGGTAGCCAAGATTTAATCCGGCGCAATCCGGCCAGGCCGGCGTGCCGGCACAGCGGGAACCGCCCTGTGAGTTGCAGCAACATTCCGGCATTTCCGCACACCCGATTTGTGCCGTATTATTGATCCGGCCTTTCTCGTTTTCTTGGGAGATGGCAGGTTTTTTGTGTTTGAACAAAAATTTTGTTTCTTCACCAAAGGATCATCATGATTACCACCAAAAATGTAGCAATTCTGGTCGGCAGCCTGCGCAAGGAGTCGTTGAATCGGAAAATGGCACATGCGCTGATTGCGCTGGCGCCGCCCTCGCTCAAGCTGGAAATAGTCGAAATCGGCAATCTGCCCCTGTTCAGCCAGGATTTCGAGGCCGCGCCGCCAGCAACGGTGAGCACATTCAAGCAGCAGGTAGAGGCAGCCGACGCGGTATTGTTCATCACGCCGGAATACAACCGCTCGGTGCCCGGCGTGCTGAAAAATGCGATCGACGTCGGTTCGCGTCCGTATGGCCAGAGCGCATGGAACGGCAAACCGGGCGCGGTCATCAGCGTCTCACCGGGCGCCATCGGCGGCTTCGGCGCCAATCACCATTTGCGGCAGTCGCTGGTATTCCTGAACGTGCCGGCGATGACCCAGCCCGAAGCCTACATCGGCAACGCCGGCAGCCTGTTCGACGACAACGGGGCGATTGCCAGCGACGCCACGCGCGACTTCATGCAGAAATTCCTGCTAGCATTCGAACAATGGATCGAGCGCCATAGCGCGCGTTAAGATTCCTGCTCGTAAATCGGGGCACCGCGCGCGTTTTGCGCGGCTCCCGCACAAATATATACACGACCTGGTATTTTTCACATCCACGTAAAATAATACTGAAATTGCATGCTTTATGCATATACTCCTGATTTTTAATTGTCAGGATTTGCGTTAAATGCATTGTAGGGTGCGCCATGCGCACCATTCATCGTCGCAGCACGACAATCGCTGCAGCGGTGCGCATGGCGCACCCTACTCCTATTTTAAAAAATTAAAACCATCCTAATCCTGGCTGTGCGCCCGCTCCAACCGGCGCTCCAGACGGCGCTGCAGCATTTCAAAGCACAGGCACAGGCACCAGTAGATCGCCGCTGCCGCCAAATATAAAGGCAAGGGGCGGAAGGTGACCGCGATCACCTCCTTGGTCGCCAGCATCAGCTCGGTGACGGTGATGACGGACACCAGCGAGGTATCCTTGATCAGGCTGATCAGGGTATTGCTCATCGACGGCACCGCGATGCGCAGCGCTTGCGGCATGACGACATGGCGCAGGGTTTGCAGATAGCCGAGCCCGAGGCTGTAACTGGCAGCCCACTGGCCTTTGCCGACGCCGAGAATCGCACCGCGGATGCTTTCCGACAGATACGCGCCGGCATTCAGGCTCAGGGCCAGCACCCCGGCCGCAACCGGCGAAAACTCGACGCCGATGCTGGGCAAGCCGTAATAAATCACGAATACCTGCACCAGCAACGGGGTGCCGCGCATCACGCTGACGTAAAGCGCGGCCGGCGCCTGCACTGCCTTCCAGCGCGCGATGCGCGCCACCGCCAGCACGAAGCCGAGCGCCAGCCCGCCGCCCATCGAGGCCAGCGCAAACAGCAGCGTGTAGCCGGCGCCCTTGAACAAGACCGGTGCAGCCTGCCGCAGCAACTCCCAAAGTTCCATGTTGATCCTTATATCCCGGCAGCGCATGCGGGGATAGCCTCGGGCCAGCTTGATGCGTATTTATTGGGCGGCCGGAGCCTTGCTGACATCGCGGCCGAACCATTTGTTCGACACCTGGCTGAAGCTGCCGTCCTTGATGATGTCGGCAATCGCCTTGTTGATCGCCGCCTTGAACTTCGGATTGTTTTTCTGGAACGGGATCGCCATTTTATCCATGTCGCCCAGCGGCGCCCCTGCTTTCAGCGACAGATTTGAGGTTTTCAGCAGGTACGACACCATCAGGCTGTCGTTGAGCGCCGCATCGATCCGGCCGCTGGCCAGATCCTGCAGATACTCGGGCGCGCCCGGATAGCTCTTGACTTCGATCCCGCCAACGCTCTTGGCCTTCTGCTCGAAGTTGGTGCCCTGCCCGACGCCCAGCTTCTTTCCTTTCAGGTCATCGAAGCCCTTGAATACCCGTTTCTCGTTTTTCTGCACGATCAATTGCCCGCTCGACAGCGTATACGGATCGGAAAAATCGAATGCCTGCTGCCGTTGCGCGGTCACGCCGACCTGATTGACGATCACGTCGTATTTGCCGTTCGCCAGCCCTGCCAGGATGCCGCTCCACTCGGTGGTGATGAATTCCGGCTTGACGCCCAGCTTGGCCGCCACCAGTTTTGCCACATCGACATCAAACCCGGTCAATTCATTGGTTTGCTTGTCCTTGAAATTGAACGGCGGGAAAGTCCCTTCCAGCGCGACCTTCAGCGTGCCGCGCGCCTTCACGGTGTCCAACAGGTCGGCTGCCGAAGCACCCATGGTGGCAGCGGCCAACAGCGTTGCTGCAGTCAGTCGGGCAATGCCGGATAACAGTGTCTGTGCCATTTCAGAATCCTTTAATCTCAAGGCTTGATGCCGATTTTTAAGAAATACCCTGTAAAACAATACATTTCTGTTGATTCTCCGAAATTTTATGCCAAAGCTCCGACAGCCATTTTAATGACTTCGTTGCAAAAAAATCCAGGCATCAGCAAGCGATTTTCGCCTCAAATACATGCACGGCATTGCGGCCGTTCTGCTTGGCCCGGTACATCGCGCTGTCGGCATTCCTGGATAACTGGATTTCATCCTGGCCATTTTCCGGATACACCGCCACCCCTATGCTGGAAGAAATGCTTAGGACTTTCCCGTCCGGCGTCTTGAACGGCTGGCTGATGGCACCGCGGATCATTTCCGCCAGCAGCAACGCATCCTGCTCCTCCTCGATCGAAGACAGCAGCACGACGAATTCGTCGCCGCCAATGCGCGCCACCGTGTCCGATGCGCGCACATGCTGCTGCATGCGGATGGCAACCTCCTTTAACAGGAAATCACCGACATGGTGCCCCAGGTTGTCGTTGATCGGCTTGAACGCGTCGAGATCGACGAACATCAGGGCCAAGCGCTTGCGCTGACGCTTGGCCTGCGCTAGCGCCTGCTCCAGGCGGTCGCCGAACAGCGCCCGGTTCGGCAAGCCGGTCAGGCCATCGTGTTGCGCCTGGTGGCGAAAGCGCGCTTCGCTGTCGCGCAATTCCCGGGTCATTTCCCGCGCCAGCGCCATGGCGCGCGCGCGCCCCGACAACAGCGTCCAGCTGAGCAGGGTCAGCAGCAGGCTCAGGCCGATGCCGGCAATCGCGATCGGGCGCGAACCATCCTTGCCAGGCAGGGCGCCGAACTCGGGCACAGAGCGGATCGCCAGAGCCCAGGTGCGGCCGCCAACCTCGATGTATTCGATCGCCTCGATCAGCGTATTGCGGGTATTGGGCGATTTGCCGCTACCCGCCTGCGAGTCGTACAGCAAGGTCTGCGGCGTCATTTCAACACCATCGTAGATCTTGATGTCGGCCATCGAGGCGCGCTTGCCGTACAGGCCTGCCATCAGGTTGTTCATGCGAAAAGGCGCGACCACCCAGCCGATGATATTGGCGCGGCGCGCGGCAACGGTGTCGCTGCGCACGCCCTTTTTGTATATTGGCAGAAACATCACAAAACCGGGCTGAACGTCGGTTTCGGTCTCCAGTATCAGCCTGACTTTGCCGGTGATGGCGGGCGCACCCGAATCGCGCGCCTGCTCCATCGCGCTGCGGCGCGATGGAAGCGCGTAAGGATCATGGCCCAGCGCCCGCAGATTGCGGTTGACGAATGGTTCGAGCTGAATCACCGGCGTGTATATTTCCCGCTGGCCTTCAGGCGTTATGGTGTAGTTGGGAAAACCTTGTTGCCGCATGGCCGCAATGTGGGCGTCTTTTTGCGCATGCGGCACGATAGGCATGACGCCGACGCCCTCGATGCCGGAATAATTCGCTCCCAGTTGCAGGGCGTTGATGTAGGTCTGGAACTCCCTGCGATCCACCTCTCCGGAAGCGGCGTACAAGCCTTGCGCGCCGCGCAATATCTGTTCGTAGGCCGCCATGCGCTGCTCGATACTGCTGGTAGCTTCGCGCAAATTGAAGTCGAAACTCTTTGCCTGATCGAGGGCGGCATTGTATTGCTCATGCCGCCAAAGCAGATAGGTAATGCCAAGTGAAGCGGCGAGAATAAGCAAGGCCGGAATTTGATAGCGAAGCCGACTCTTCATGTTTGTTAGAAAGTAACCAGCGACCTGGCAAGGTCAGGATTGAAGTATTTTTCAAAAATACGCAGCACAGTGCCATCGGCGCGCATCCGATTGACCAGCGTCCGCCATTTTTCCTGCTCCGCAGGCGAAATGGTCTTCTTGGACATGATCAGGCCATGCGGCATGGCGGCGTCATTGAGATCGATAATGGTCGTCAGCGATCTGATCGAACCGCTCTCCACCTGCGGATAATCGAAAGGCTCGATAATCATTCCCTGGATACGGTTGAGCGCCAGAATCTGATACAGCGGTTCCAAGCGCGCAGCATAATCGACGCGCCGTTCCAATTTGAGATTGTCCACCAGGCGGTTCGCGTTCTCGCTGTAACGGAAGCTGCGGATGACGCCCAACATCAGTTTCGGATTGTTTTCAAAATCATCCAGTTGCTGCACCCTGGCATCCTTGCGCACCAGCAAATAATACTTGTTGGAAAAATACCAGGCAAAACCGGCAAAGGTATCGCGCCCCTCGTTCGTGATCCCCGACAGGCTGAAATCCAGCGCCCCCGACTCGATCAATTGCCAGATTCTGGCGCGCGGCATGACGGTGACGGTAATCGTGCAGCCGCTGCGGCGCATCAATTCATCCGCGAAATCCTTGTCGATTCCGGCATCGGTCTGCGACGAATACAACAAACCGTGATCGTGCAAGGCGAGCGTCAACAGCCGCGTGCAATCGGGCCCGCCCGCCGCTTGCGCGGCATGTATCGAGCAGAACAGCAACGCAAGCAGCAAGGAGCGAAAGTACGCTTTCATAAGCTCACATACTACACGCAACAAATAAAAAAATGATATGAATCAAGATTACTTTTGATGTGCAGCAATATTGAATAGCGGTCGGCCGATATGGATATTTACCGGCCGACCGGAGGCAATGGCCTGCGCGATTGCTAGCGATGGAACTCCCCGGCGCGTTCCGGCTGATAGACGATTTCCACAATGCGCACCTTCAAAACGCCGCCGCCCGGCTTGGTCCATTCGATATGGTCGCCGGTGGCAAGTCCCAGCAGGGCGCTGCCGATTGGGGCCAGTATCGAAATCCGGTCGGCAGCGCCGTCGATATCCTTCGGGTAGACCAGCGTCAGGCAAAACTCATCTTCCGACGGCTCAATGGCGAAACGCACGGTGGAGTTCATCGTCACTACCGTGGGCGGTATTTGTTGCGGCTCCACCACCTCGGCGCGGTCCAGTTCGGCCTGCAACGCGGCCTTGCCGGGAAAAGCATTCATCGGCAATGCAGCGAGCAAAGTCTCCAGCCGATCCAGATCTTGCGATGACAAAATTATATTGGGTTGTGTGCTCATGGTTTTCCTCTTTTATCAATTAAATAGCGTCGTTCAGGGTCGCTAAGGCCATGTAACCTGGCGTCAACGCAAATACACGGCACAAAGCCGGGCCTTGCGCCGTGCAGATACGTAAAATTGTGAACTGACCGGATCGGTCACTCTGCCTCAAAAAGGTTTGCCGCCGGTTTGAACGAAATACCGATTACCGCCCCGTTCGGTTCGATATCGATGCGTACAGACATAGTGTAAGACGCAATCCCGCCCGAAGCCATCCATCCACATCGCGACAGCAACGATATCCTCGCAGTCACTACTCACTGGGGCAAAACATCCAAAACTTATTCCGATCTGATATTACGCATGTTCATTATGGAAGGGAACAATATCCACGAAAAGCGCAAAAAATAGAATGTCGAGCGGCGCCAGTGCAGTTTTACTGAGCAAAGGAGAGCCCTGATAAAATTAATTTATGGCTTGAGTATATTTAGTATGCGCAATGAATATATGCGGAAAATACGATAAAAATTACAATACCCCATACTTGCACAAAACTCACCGGGTGATGAGGTGAGCCGGTTCGTGCTTTTTTTGTGTCTTTTGCGGGCAAGTGCATGACATCAATTCATATGCGAAAAATACCTTTAAGAACCTCATCTGTTCTGCTCAGTTCAACCCTTTTTTGGATGAAACTTGAAGCGGCAGACGTTCCCGCCCTTGGCCATGCATTCATGGTGCTCGACCGTACTACCGGTGAAAGACGATAGTAGTGCAAGATCGAATTTGCAGACGTCCGGGTTTTGCATCGCGAGATTGTGAAAAACGCAGTTATCCGCCTCGATCACCGGGGTATTGCTGGCATCCACTGTGCCGCACGCAGCATAACCCATCTGTTCCATGATGGCGGCGAGCTCCTGCACCGCCTCTTGCGGTTGCTGCAATGCAGGATGCTGGCTGCGCAATTGTGCGGCAACCCGTTCGCCGAGAATGCTCAAGCGCTCGCCAACGGCATCCGCACCGGCCTCGTCCTGCATCGATTCAAGCAGCAACTGCGCCAGCCACGAGTAATGGCGCGGAAAGAGTTCATGTCCCTTATCGGTGAGCGCGTAGAGTTGTTGCGGCCGCCCGCCCGACGGACGGGTTGCGCTTTTTCTGACCAACCGATCGTTTTCCAATGCGGCCAGATGTTGCCGCACCGCATTGCGCGTGATTGCCAGTTGCTCTGACAGCTCATCCGCCGTCATGCCTGCTTTTTTCTTAAGCAATAACTTCAGCAATTCCTTTTGCCTAATTCCCAATGTTTCAAGCATCTACTCTCCTTCAATTTCTGCAAGCGGTTCTCTGGCCACCCTGCTTCAGAACACATTGTATACCACTAAAAATAGGAAAAACAGTTTAAACATAAAAAACTGTACAAACTCACTATTGTGATTTATTCTAGTTAAACACTAAGACATTTTTGGAGACCGTTATGAACCTATCGAAACGCAATATGCTGGCTTCCATCGCCGCTGTCGCCCTCTTAAGCACCGGTATGCAGGCACAAGCGCAGCATCAATACAAGGATGCCAAAAACGGCGCGACCTCCACCAAGACAGAGCAAACCGGTGCGGCGCTGCGCGACCTGTGGGTTGGGCATGTGTTTTGGGTCAGAAACGTGGTGCTGGCAACCAGTGTCGGAAACGCTGCCGAAGCCAGTGCCGCAGAAAACGAAGTGGTCGCCAATGCCAAGCAGATAGCCGCGGCGATCGAGCCGTTTTATGGCAAGCCGGCATCCGAAAAATTGTTCAGCTTACTGGCCGGCCATTATGGCGCGGTCAAGCAATACCTGGAAGCTGCGCTCGCCGACAGCAAGCCCAAGCAGGAGCTTGCAATGAAAGCGCTGACCGACAACGCCGGCGAAATCGCCATATTTCTAAGCGGAGCCAATCCGTATCTGCCGCTCGACACCCTGCGCAGCCTGCTGCTGGCGCACGTCGGCCATCATGTGCTGGAGATCCAGCAATGGCACAATAAGCAATATGCAGAGGAAGCAAAAACCTGGGAAGCGATGAAGAATCACATGTATGTAATCGCCGATGCTCTGACAGGCGCGTTGGCCAAGCAGTTTCCCGCCAAATTCCAGTAACCCGGTAAGGTACGGAAGGCGGTTTCAATTTGCATGGAAAGCGGGAACTGAACGCATAGCAGTAGACAGCGCGGTTGCCGGTTTTAATGCAAATTGAATACCTGCCGGCAGCGCAGGAAGGATCATGATGAATGCACCAGAAAAATTTTCTCTGCCCGATATCCAATCGCAGGCAGACACCAGAAACATGCCGATTACCAATCAAGGATGTGCGTACCATCGGTCATTGAATGACAGGATTGCGCTTCTGCCGCGCAGACTCCTAGCCGCCGCTGCCTTCGGCCCGAACCGGCACCGGCAATGCCGGAGCCAGACGCGGCTGGCAAAATACCAGCACATTTCCGGCTATAACCAGCAGCAAGCCGCCCAGCCCGACGGCGGTCCAGTGATAGCCTTCCAGCCAGGCCGATATGTTCAGCGACACCACCGGGAACAGTACCGTCGAGTACGCGGCGCGGTCGGGGCCAATGCGCCCGACCAGCATCAGGTAGGCGGTAAAGCCCACCACCGAACCGGGAATCGCCAGATACAGCAAGGCGCCCAGATAGGTCGGTCTCCAATCCATGGACAACGGCGTGCCGCTGACCGCCACCCCGGCTAGCAGGATCGCGGTGCCGACCAGCATCGCCCAGGCATTGGTCGACAGCGGCGTCAGGCCGCGTGCCTGCAGCGCGCTCGACAGCAGGTTGCCGGCGGAAAAGCTCAGGGTGCCGAGCAGCGCCAGACCCAGACCCAGCCAGGTATGGGCGCTGGCAGTGTGATGGCGCATCTCGGGCCAGAACAGCGCCAGGATGCCGCTCATCCCCAGCGCCGCGCCGCCCATCACTTGCGGAGTGATCTTGCGCCCCAGGAACAAGCGGCCGTTGAGCGCATTCCACAACGGCGCGCTGGAAAACACCACCGCCACCAGCCCGCTCGCAATCCATTGGCTGGCATAGTAAAAACACAGAAAATTCACGCAGAACAGGGTCACGCCCTGCGCCAGCAGCAGCTTACCGGCCCCGGCCGGAGGGCGTTTCAAGCGCCCGGTCGCAGCCAGCAAGCCGAACAGCACCAGCGCCGCCAGCCCGAAACGGTAAGCGATCGAGAGCGGAATCGCGACGCTGCCCAGCTGCATCTTGATCGCGATCCAGGTCGTGCCCCAGATCACCACCACCAGAAAATATAGAGAGGTATTCACAATGCGTGCTCCGGTTAAGTTATGCCCGAGTATCGGGCCACGGCAGCAGTATGTCTTGCACGCTCTTGCGTTTTTTTGCGCTTGCTTTACGCTTAGGTATACCGACGCGTCCGGCCACCGCTATCATGTGAAGATGAACGACGCGCTCAACCGCCTCCATGTATTCAACCGGCTTAGCCATTCCAGCGCGCAACTGGAAGGTGCGGTCACGCTGGGCGACGGCATGGCGCTGGCGATCTGGCGCAATCAGCTGGATGCGGTCAGTTATGCGCCGCAGGGACATCACACGCTGTCTTGCTATCTGGATGGCGGCTATGACACTTTCCTGCGCGGCAGGCCGGAACAGCGCGGCGCACCAGGGCGACTGTGTGTATTACCGGACCGGCAAGAGACCGACTGGGTAGTCAATGGTCATCTGCGTTTTTTGCACTTGTATTTTTCGCCGGAACAGTTCGCCAGCCAAACTCTGACCCTGCTGGATCGCGAACCTCGAGAAATGTGTCTGCCGCAACAAACTTTTTTTGATAATCCTCAACTGGCCAGACTGTGCCATGCGCTGCCCCGACTGGACTGGAGCGATCCGGGCCAGCGCCTGCAAGGTAACGCGCTGGCGCATCAGGCTGTGGCACAACTGATTCAGTCCCAACTGGAGCCGCGCCAATATCCGCGCTTGAAGGGTGGGCTCTCGGCAGCGCTACGCCGACGTATGATCGAATGGCTTGATAACCGTATCGACCAGCCGCTCACGCTAGGTGCGATGGCCGCCGAAGCGGCACTGTCGGAAACCCATTTTGCGCACATGTTTCGCATCTCATTCGGGATGCCGCCGCATGTCTGGTTGCAAACACGCCGACTATCCAAGGCACGCCAGTTGCTGGTACAGGAGCGATTGTCGCTAACCGAGGTGGCGATGGCCTGCGGCTATAGTTCGCCCAGCCATTTCAGCAACCGTTTTCGCGCAGCGCTGGGCATCACGCCTTCCCGTTACCGTGAGCTGAACCGACGACAAACTCGCCTCGAATGGTAGGCACGCAGATTCATAACGCAAAAAATTTATTGGGTCTGTACTTGAAAATATGATCACAAGAAACTGCCAAAGCGGCACACTGCGGTAGTGTGCCAGTTCCAGCGTCAGCACCGCAATCTTGAAGTCCTTTGCAAGCTTGGCAGCGCTTTGCGCCAGCAATTGTTTGGATTTCTCGGCTTGATCGAGCAAAGCCCGCACCTGCCCGATCACGGTGGGATCGCGTTGGGCGAGGGTCAGTTCGGTGAGCAAATCCATGCCTGAATGTTAACCGAACTGGGCAACGTCTATAGGCAAGACCACGTTCTACGAACGTGGTCTTTTACTTATTTAAATGGATGTCGAAGTACGATAGTTTCTTCACGATCTGGCCCAGTAGATATCATATCAATCGGTACATCCACCAGTTCTTCTATTCTTTTAATGTAACGACGAGCATTGGCAGGCAGGGCGTCTATAGACTTAGCGCCCACAGTCGACTCGCTCCAGCCCGAAATTTCTTCATAGATTGGCACACAACGGGCAGCATCTTCCGCACCGACCGGAAAAATGTCGACGACCTTGCCATCAAGTTGGTATCCGGTACACAACTTAAGAGATTCCAGACCATCCAACACATCAAGCTTGGTCAAACACATACCAGAGACACCATTGATTTGCATTGAACGACGCAGTAATGCCGCATCAAACCAGCCACACCGGCGCGCACGCCCAGTGACGGTTCCAAATTCATGCCCTATGCGAGACAAATGCTCTCCGACACCTTGATCGGTCGGCAACTCCGAGGGAAATGGTCCTGAGCCGACTCGCGTAGTATAAGCCTTGGTTATACCAAGAACATAGTGCAGCATGTTGGGGCCCACTCCTGCCCCCGCAGCTGCATTTCCGGCCACACAATTACTTGATGTCACGAAGGGATAGGTTCCATGATCAACATCCAATAAACTACCTTGAGCCCCCTCGAACAATAAATTCCCACCTGCTTTATACGCCGCATACAGTGCGCTTGATACATCCGCAACCATAGGAGCTAAACGCGGCACAGTTGAGAGCGCATCATCTAATGTCTTCTGGTAATCGACTGAGTCAGCCTTCAAATATTGCGTTAATACAAAATTGTGATAATCAAGATTTTCACGCAATTTTTCAGCAAAACGACTTTCGCTCATGAGATCAGCTACGCGGATCGCTCTGCGCGCCACTTTATCTTCATAAGCCGGGCCGATGCCTTTGCCTGTTGTACCAATTTTGGAATTTCCGCGAGCAATTTCACGGGCCGCATCTAATGCAGTGTGATAAGGCAGAATAATCGGGCAAGCTTCAGACACCTTCAATCGCGATGCAACTTCCACTCCAACTGCTTGTAATTTATCAATTTCACGCAATAGATCCGGAACGGAAAGCACCACACCATTACCGATATAACAAGCGACACCAGCTCGCATTATTCCTGAGGGAATAAGCTGTAAAGCTGTTTTTTTCCCGTTAATGACGAGCGTATGGCCCGCATTATGTCCGCCTTGAAACCGCACAACACCTTGTGCGTGGTCTGTTAACCAATCAACAATTTTGCCCTTGCCCTCATCACCCCATTGGGTGCCGACCACAACCACATTTTTGGTAACACAGTTATTTTGTAACATCACTTAACCTAATTTTTTGAGAATCCAGTTTCCGTTTTCGAATACAACCACCTGATCGCAATCAAATTCGTCTTGATCGTTTTCATGGCCAGGCAAGCTCTGAATGACAATTTCTCCCGCCTTTCGCAATTCAGTAATTTTTTCCTGCAATAAACAATCACCGCTCCAAGGTGCAAGGATTGCCTGTTTTCGCTTAGCCATCGGCGACAACCGCGCCAATTCACGTAAATCCATTGAGAATCCCGTGGCAGGCCGCGCTCTTCCGAACGCTTCGCCAACATGATCATAGCGCCCCCCCCTAGCTACAGCATTCGGCAGCCCTGGAACATAAGCAGCAAACATCACGCCGCTATGATAGTGGTACCCACGCAAGTCCGCCAAATCAATTGTAATATTTGCAGCACCAACAAGCGTCGCTAACGCATCAAGTTCATCCAGCGCTTGCAATATATTCGGCAGGTTAGGCAGAACGGCACGCGCACGCTCAATTACTGAAATATCTCCATACAAAGCCGGCAGTGCCAACAAAGCATTTCGTGTCACCGCAGAAAATTCTGTCGAGATTGACATCAACCCGGGTATATCCTTTGCCTCCAATAGCGCGAACAGCTCCGCTTCATATTGGGTCGCGCGTTCATCATTTCTCAAAAGAGCTCGCAATACGTTCGCATGACATAAATCCAGACGTACTTGCGTAATCCCCGCCAGCTTAAGAGATGTCAAAACTAATTTTTGGATTTCAGCATCGGCTTCAAGTCCGGCATGCCCGTATATTTCAGCGCCAATTTGCAGAGGTTCACGCGTGGCATGCAAGCCAGAGGGGCGGGTATGCAAGACGCTTCCTGCATAACACAGCCGCGTGACAGAAACACGATTCAACAAATGCGCATCTATTCGTGCAACCTGTGTGGTCATATCGGCACGCAGCCCCATTGTTCGGCCAGATAACTGATCGACCAACTTAAATGTGCGCAAATTCATCGCCTGGCCAGTTCCCGTCAGAAGAGATTCGAGATACTCCAATAAAGGCGGCATGACGAGCTCGTAACCATATAGACGAAAATTATCAAGCAGCGAACGCCTTAACTCTTCGAGTTTGCGTGCTTCTGATGGCAAAACATCAGCAATGTGTTCGGGAAGAAGCCAACTAGGCATAAAAAAGGATACTTAAAAAAGAAAATGCGCGAGATCATTTAAATCTCGCACAAAAATAACCAACTAATAATATATGGGATCGTATGCTTGAAACGACATTAGCACGGTGCAATTCAATCAAATTAACTGCATCGTAATTGCGATTCTATTTTTTCCCGATAAAATTTGCGTTGCCAGAATTTTTGAAATACTTAAAAAACTCGGAGCCAGGATCGACAATCATCACATCACTACGGTTTTTAAAACTGGCACGATATGCCTCCAAGCTGCGATAGAACTTATAAAATTCAGGGCTTTTACCAAATGCCTGAGCATAAATTTGTGAAGCCTTCGCATCACCTGCCCCTTTGATATTTTCGGCATCACGATAAGCCTCAGCCAAAAGAACCGTACGTTGCCTATCCGCATCGGCACGAATTTTCTCCGACTCAGCAGCACCCGTTGATCGTAACTGATTAGCTACCCGCGCACGCTCGGATTTCATTCGATCATAAACTGAGTTATTGATCTGCTCTACATAATCGACTCTTTTTAATCGCACATCAACAACTTCGATTCCAATTTCTTTAGCTTCGTTGCCAACTTTTTTCTGAATAGCTTCCATTACTTTGCCGCGCTCACCAGATATGACTTCACGCACAGTACGCTTGGTGATTTCTTCATTTAGTGCGGCTTTTACAATCTGGGACATCCGGTCCTGCAAACGGCGCTCATCGCCTCCAAAGCTAATAAAATATAGTCTCGGATCTATAATTCGCCACTTCACGAATGCATCCACCAAGATATTTTTTTTCTCTGCTGTTATAAAACGATCTGCATCAGGTGTATCAAGTGTTAGGATTCTTTTATCAAGAAATAAAACATTTTGAAATGGCGGCGGCAATTTGAAATGCAACCCCGGATCCTTAATAACCTGCTTAACCTCTCCCAGAGCAAACACAATTGCAAACTGCCTCTGATCAACGACAAACAGAGTCGATGAAAAAACCCAAAGAGCAATCAAGCCGACAAAAACATAAGAAATTACGCGATTCATTATCGAGTCTCCTGACCACGGGAATCACGCGACTCCCTACTGCGGGAATCTTTCTGTTGCAGACTGCCACTGGATGGCAAAGAATCCAGTGCAGAACCTGGCACTGCATTAGACGCACTATTTTGATTGGCAGCAGGAATGCCACTCGCACTCGTTTGTGCCATTAGCTTATCCAATGGCAAATAAAGCAAGGAATTACCATTTTTCACATCCACCATTAACTTGGTTGTGTTGGTAAAAATATACTGCATCGTGTCCAAATAAATACGATCGCGCGTAACAGCTGGTGCTTTTTGATATTCTGCATAAATCTGATTAAAACGGGATGCATCACCCAATGCATTTGCCTCTACCCTTGATCGATATGCCTCAGCCTCTTGCATTAAACGTGAAACAGCACCGCGTGCTTTTGGAATAACATCATTTGCATAGGCTTGTCCTTCATTCTTTTGACGTACCAGGTCCTGACCTGCCTTAACAGCATCATCAAATGAAGCCTGCACTTGCTCTGGCGGTTGCACACCCTGCATTGTCACATTGGTAATTTGAGCACCAGACTTATAACGATCAACGATATTTTGCATTAATTGAGCAACATCAAATGCAACTTTTTCCCGCCCCTCGTAAAGTACGAAGTCCATCTTATTTTTACCGACAATCTCCCGAATAGAAGTTTCAGCAACTTGCCTGATTAACTCTTCCTGATCGCGGTTATTGAATATCCAATCGGAAGCATTCTTGAGTTTATACTGCACTGCAAACTGGATATCGATAATATTTTCATCGTCAGTCAACATCAGAGCTTCTTTTGGCTGTTTATTTTTAACACTCGATCTGTAGCCCACCTCAACTGTGCGCACTTGAGAAACGTTCACTATTTCATGGCTTTGAATCGGAGATGGCCAACGCCAGTTGAAGCCAGCAGGAGCCATGCTCTTGTATTTACCAAAAGTCATTACAATGCCGGTTTGCCCCTCTTGAACAATAAAAAACCCACTCACCAGCCACAAAGAAATTGCAATAGCTGCAATTACCCCAACTCCAATTCCTGCTCCTTTGGCATCAGGCTTAAAGCTGTCGCCATTAGAACCAGAACTGCTTCCACCACTTTTCCCACCAAAAAAACGATTTAGCCGTTGATTAAAATCACGCCACAACTGATCCAAGTCAGGCGGTCCATTGTTGGGATTTTTGTCATTCTGCATATGATTTTTATTTTCATCGCCACGAGAATCCCGGCCCCACCGAGGATCATTGAGAGAGAACATTAACCTAATTTTTTTCAGTATCGATACAGGCATTGTTTCCAAATCCAGCTTAAATATAAGTGAAAACGCTTATTCGACTCTATTTGAGTTGAATACCGCTTGATCAATTTACTGGTGAACATTCCGACAAAACGGTCATACGCGACTTGGCAAACTCACCGAGCGCATGCCGCAAAAGATCAAGGCCAATGCCTGTTTTAGCGCTAGCAAAAACCCTTTGGATTCTACCATACTCATCCAACTCCGCAGATTGCTGCAAGCCCATGACATCAATCTTGTTCCAGACCAACATCTGCGGAATATGATCCGCACCGATTTCTGCCAGAACCATGTTGACTTGCTCGATTTGCTCCATTCGCGCCGGACTTGCCGCATCAACGACGTGCAATAATAAATCTGCATTAACGGTCTCTTCCAAGGTTGCCTTGAACGCAGCAACCAATTGGTGGGGTAATTCTCGAATGAAACCAACGGTATCAGAAAGAACCGCATTGCCCGCATCACCAAGATAGACACGACGCGATGTCGTGTCTAAGGTTGCGAAAAGTTGATCTGCCGCATAGGTGCCTGCATTTGTCAGCGCGTTGAATAAAGTAGATTTCCCCGCATTTGTATATCCGACCAATGATACTGTGAATGCATTCCCTTTATCTCTGGCGCGACGTTGCGTTTCGCGTTGGCGCTGCAATTTTTCCAGCCGCACGCCAAGAGCCTTAACTCTCACTCCCAACAAACGACGATCAGTTTCCAACTGTGTCTCACCTGGTCCACGCAACCCTATGCCACCTTTTTGTCGTTCCAGGTGAGTCCAGCCACGAATTAAGCGAGTAGAGAGATGTTGCAACTGTGCAAGCTCAACCTGCACTTTTCCCTCATGACTTTTGGCACGTTGCGCAAAAATATCAAGGATCAGAGTGGTTCTGTCAACCACGCGAACTTTTAATAATTTTTCAAGATTACGTTGCTGAGCCGGCGTCAAAATATGATTGAAAATAACGATATCAATCTGATTTTCAGTCACCGCAAATGCAATTTCCTCTGCTTTGCCTGACCCTATGAATAGGGACGCATCCGGGCGCGAACGCCTGCCCGTAATAACAACAAAAGGGTCCGCTCCCGCCGAAGAGCAGAGCAAAGATAATTCTTCTAGACTCGCAGCAAAATCATTTTTGCCGAAATCGATCCCAACTAGGGCTGCACGCATTAAGGTCGTCTCGTACTAGATTACGAAGAACGAATCAATCATTGCTCTTCTTGCTCTATATTTAAATTAACTGCGCGCGCCGGCACAACAGTAGAGATTGCGTGTTTATATACCATTTGCGTCACAGTATTACGCAGCAAAACAACGTATTGATCAAAAGACTCAATGTGCCCCTGCAACTTAATGCCATTGACGAGATATATCGAAACGGGCACATGCTCTTTTCGCAATGCATTGAGGAAGGGGTCTTGTAACAGTTGCCCTTTGTTGCTCATGACAGCTCCATTCTGTTGTTGTAATTAAGAGTTGGTGGCGACTTAAAAATTATCAAGCGACACTCGTAAAAAATGATTAATTTAAATCCATTAATATTTATATCTGTATTACAGAAGCATAAATTTTAATTTCCGGCAAACGGATTTTTACTTGAGCGAAATTCAATGCGTAAAGGTGTTCCGATGAGTGAAAATGTTTCTCTAAAATGTTTTTCTAGATAACGTTTATAATTATCATCAATAGAATTGAGCGCGTTTCCATGGATAATGACTATGGGAGGGTTTTGTCCTCCTTGGTGGGCATATCTCAATTTTGGGCGAATTGATCCTTTACGACGAGGTTGCTGGTGCTCTACCGCCTCTATCAATGCTCGCGTCAATTTAGGAGTAGTCAAATCAGCCATTGCTGCTACATATGCCGCATCAATTGACTTCATTAATGGGCCAATACCGGTTGATTTCAAAGCAGAGATAAAATGAAATTTCGCAAAAGACAAAAAACTCAATTTGCGCTCTAAATCCATCTTGATTTCATCGCGTTTCTCCGATGTCAAACCGTCCCATTTATTCACACCGACAACTAGCGCACGACCTGATTCCAATACAAATCCAGCTATGTGTGCATCTTGTTCGGATATATCCTGCTGAGCATCAAGCAACAGCAGAACCACATTAGCCTCTGAAATTGACTGCAATGTTTTAACAACTGAAAACTTTTCGATTGCCTCGAAAACTTTTCCGCGTCGTCGTATTCCAGCGGTATCAATCAATGTGTAATGTTTACCCTCTCGCTCAAATGGAATTTCGATGGAATCCCGGGTAGTACCGGGCATATCAAAAGCTATAACACGATCCTCACCCAACACGGTATTGACCAAAGTTGACTTGCCCACGTTCGGGCGGCCGACAATAGCAATTTTCACTCCCTGATGAGATGTGTCCTGCTCTCCCGTTTCGTCAGGGCGCTGCGCAAATGCCAAGTTCAAGGACTCATCAACCAGATCCATCACGCCATCACCGTGCGCAGCTGAAATCACATATGGATCGCCCAGCCCAAGTTCGTAAAAATCAGCGGCAACTGAAGTGTACTTCATGCCTTCGGATTTATTGACAACCAACATGACTGACCTGCCAGATTTGCGCAAGAAATCCGTTATTGTCTTGTCATGCGGAGTCAACCCCTGGCGTCCATCAACAATGAAAATGATGATATCGGCTTCCGCTACTGCCTGTTTCGTCTGTTTGGCCATCTGATGCATGATGCCCTCTTTGGCCACAGGCTCGAACCCTCCGGTATCAATCACTAGAAAGGGTCGCTCTCCCAAGCGCCCTTCCCCATAATGACGATCTCGGGTAAGGCCAGGCAGATCAGCTACCAGTGCATCACGCGATCGCGTAAGGCGGTTGAACAACGTGGACTTACCGACGTTAGGTCGGCCTACTAATGCAATTACCGGCTTCATCAAATTGTTACTCGGTCGTCAAAGCGACCACTGCCCCTGATTGGGTTTGAAAAATCAAATTCGTACCCGCAACAACTGGAGCGGACAGTATCGCCCCCCCACCTGTGCTGGTACGACCTAGAAACGCGCCGGTCTCACGAGAAAGAAAATGTATATAACCTTGCCCATCTCCTACAACTACGGCACGCCCAAATGATGTCGGGGTGGATAGACGGCGGTTCATCAGTTTATCGTTACGCCACACATTCATTCCTGCATCACGTGTAAACGCTGTTACCGCACCACGTTCGTCGGCAGCAAAAACATAGCGCTCATCTACTCCTATCCCAACATCACTAGATAACGACCTGGCCCAACGCGCGGAACCTGTCGACATATTAAAGCATGCCACTTTACCCTGATACGCAACTGTGCAGATATCCTCGCCGGCAATCACTGGTGCACCAGAAATATCGGCTATGCGCTCAAGCTCTGTCGTACCGCGCGGATCTCCGACTGCAGCCTCCCAACGCGCTCCCCCGTTATTCAAGGCCAGAGCCAACAGCCTACCACCAGGCAAGCCAACAAATACACTAGATCCTGCAATCGTCATTCCCGGCACTGTGCGTAACGTCAAAGAAGGAACCGCTCGTTGCGCAACCCAACGACGCAATCCAGTGCCTGCATCCAGCGCGATAATACGATTATCGTGACTACGAACAACTACAACTCCTTGGCCTACCGCAGGAACGGACAGTACTTCACTGGAAGTTTGTGCCTTCCAAAGCATCTTCCCATTGACATCGAATGCCAGGATTGTTCCTTTTTCGCCGGCTACCACGACTGTATTGCCGTCGCTACCCACACCGGCCGTCAATGGTATGCCGGCATTAATACGCCAAACAGGATTACCTGAGATAGCATCCAAACGCGCAATTGATCCATCTTTTGCCGCTACAAAAACATCACCTCCGATAGCCGCCGGAGAGAACGAGAACGCCCCTGCATTGCCAATTGATGTAGACCATGCCTGATGAATCGCTAGCGTTGGCTGAAAATCCACTAACATTGCAGGTTGATTTTTAGGCTCCATCTTGCTGGCAAACGGATTTAACGAAGAGCATCCGGACAAAACCGCAACTACGCTTATATACGCGAGCTTAACTGCAATTCGCATCATTTCCCCTAATTTTTCGTTAACCTACAGACTTAACTGGCGAACTACCCAATGCATCCAGTTTCATTTGAATCAACTGACGTATCGGACTATTTTTCTCTATTTTCTCCAGTGCTAATGCATAGGAAGAGCGCGCCACATCGTTTTTGTTTTGCAAAACGAAAATATCTCCCTTGCGGTCAGCGACCAAGCCGGCAAACTGCGCAGGAAATTTTGTTTCTAACAGCTTCAACGCCTCGTCATACGATTTGGCATCCAGCAGAAGACCGGAAAGGCGAAGTTTGGCGATAGCTTTGTATTCCTCATCAGAGCCATGATCAATAGCCCATGAAAGCTGGTTTGTTGCAACTTTCAGGTCATTCGCGTCAAATGCGCTTTTAGCCGCGACAAGCGCACTCATCTGCGCATAAGAAGTCTTACTGAATTTCGTCTGCAAATCCGTCGCAGCACGCAGAGTCTTTACATTATCCTTGGCTACAATCGACTTCTCCAACTCCTCATAGAGTAAAGATGCTTGTGCCGACTGCTTGCGCTGATAATAATTCCAGCCCGACCAGCCGGCATAAATTGCCATAACAATAATGAGCAACCAGGTCAGCAGGTTACCATATTGATTCCACCAAGCCTTGATTGAGGCTAACTGCTCTTGTTCTTCGTGATCGTATGCCATGTTGTAATGTTAATGGTGATAGTGAATATGCTCGTGCTCATCTTCGCCGACTACTTGGTCAACCAGATAATCCACTACAGCATCGAACGCAATGCTAACTTGTTGCTGATCAGTTTGAGTGATACGCAGAGCCTTAATGGCAGCAACCCCGCCATCAATCTCATCTTTACCAATAATGACAGCGAAAGCCGCTCCGCTCGCATCAGCTCGCTTCATTTGTGATTTAAAACTGCTCGCGGAATTGGCGGAAGCGCAATGTAGCACAACATCCAGGCCGGCATCGCGGATTCGCTCGGATAGAACAAATGCCTGTAACTGTGCATCTTCACCTTGGTGGAGGATATAGACATCGCACTGGTTCGGTGGCGAAAGATCTCCACTTACTTTCATAAGCTCCAGAATGCGTTCTACACCTATGGCAAAGCCGCAGGCTGGCGTTGGTTTACCGCCAAATATTTCAACCAATGGATCATACCTTCCGCCACCACAGACAGTGCCCTGCGCACCAAGCTGATCGGTGACCCACTCAAACACGGTGCGATTGTAATAGTCCATGCCGCGTACTAACCGCGTGTTAATAGTGAACGGAATACTGTTGTGACGCAGTATCTTTTGCACTCCTTCGAAGTGCGCGCGCGAGTCATCTCCCAAGTAATCTAGCAATCTTGGGGCTGCATTCACCATTGTCTGCATCGCCGGATTTTTTGTATCCAGTATTCTTAGCGGATTTGAGTACAGGCGTCGTTGGGCATCGGCATCGAGCAAATCTGCATGCTTCTCGAAATAAGCTACGAGGTCGGCTCGATGCTTATTCCGTTCATCCGCATTTCCGATCGAATTCAATTCCAGCCTTACATCTTGCAGTCCAAGATCGTCCCAAAGACGCTGACACAGCATAATCAGTTCCGCATCGATATCGGGGCCGACGAATCCGAGAGCTTCTGCGCCAATCTGATGAAACTGGCGATAGCGTCCGCGCTGCGGCTTCTCATGACGGAACATCGGACCTGCATACCATAGTCGTTTCGGGCCATCGTACGTCAGGTTATGCTCCAATGCCGCGCGAACTACACTTGCCGTACATTCGGGGCGAAGCGTCAGTTGGTCGCCATTCATCGAGTCGGTAAAGGAATACATTTCTTTTTCGACGATATCGGTCACATCGCCCAATCCTCGAGAAAACAAGGCGGTAGGCTCAACGATTGGCGTGCGAATCTGCTGGAAGCCATAGCTTTTCAATACGGACTGCACGGTATTTTCAAATAATTCCCAGAGCGGAGCGTCAGTCGGAAGAATGTCATTCATTCCTTTCACACCAACAATTTTTTCGATTTTTTTATTTTCCGACATTCTATTTACACACTTATCAACGATGAACAGGCATTTGAATGAACACACTCAAACGGCAATAGTGGCGTTGCCGTAATGAGTCTTGACATAATCCAGTACGATTGCCTGAAATTCCTCTGCAATGCGATCACCGCGCAGAGTGACACTCTTTTCGCCATCTACGAATACAGGAGCGGCGGATGATTCCCCCGTTCCCGGCAGGCTGATGCCGATATTTGCATGCCTGGATTCACCAGGGCCATTTACGATACATCCCATAACAGCGACATTCATTCCTTCAACCCCTGGATACGCCTTCTTCCATACCGGCATCTGATCGCGCAAATACGTTTGAATCCTGTTGGCCAAATCCTGAAATACAGTTGAAGTTGTGCGACCACATCCGGGACATGCAATTACCATTGGGGCAAATTTTCGCATACCCATTGTCTGCAAAATCTCCTGCGCCACAATTACTTCTCTTGCGCGATCTCCACCCGGTTCAGGAGTGAGAGAGATGCGAATAGTGTCGCCGATCCCCTCTTGCAGCAATACAGATAACGCCGCTGTAGAAGCGACAATACCCTTACTTCCCATACCTGCTTCAGTAAGACCTAAATGCAGCGGGTAATCGCAGCGGCGGGCAAGTTCGCGATAAACGGCAATCAAATCCTGCACGCCTGAAACTTTACACGACAGGATAATCTGGTTGCCCGGCATACCCAACGTTTCTGCCCGTTGCGCATTCTCTATGGCAGAAGTAACCAAAGCCTCATACATGACAGCGCTAGCAGGCCAAGGGGCTAATCTTTTGGCATTCTCATCCATGATCCGCGCCAACAATGACTGATCGAGACTTCCCCAATTTACCCCGATGCGTACCGGCTTGCCATATTTGCAGGCAACTTCAATCATTTGCGCAAACTGGGTGTCTCGCTTGGCGCCCTGCCCTACGTTTCCGGGATTGATACGGTATTTCGAAAGTGCCCGTGCGCAGTCCGGGTAATCGTTTAACAGCGTATGACCGTTATAGTGAAAATCGCCGACCAAAGGCACGTCGATACCCATCTTATCCAGCTGATCGCGAATCGCAGGCACAGCAGCAGCTGCCTCTGGATTATTCACGGTAATGCGTACTATCTCGGAGCCCGCGCGAGCCAAATCCTTGATCTGAATTACCGTGCCGATTACATCTGCCGTATCAGTATTAGTCATCGACTGGACAACTACAGGAGCACCTCCCCCGACTAAAACCTCACGCACGCCATGACGGATGACAGTCGTTCTAGTGTTACGTCGGGCAGCGGAGCCTGATGCTATGGGCGTATTGTTTACCATGCCTGATTATTTCAAATTGATTCTGGCAACATTGCCATTGACGCCCGCCTTAGCATTTAATGACTCGCCGCGCAAAGTGACCTTCACTCCTGCGACATTACCGATTGTCAACAAGACTGGCTCATTCATTTCAAATTTTTCAACCTCGCCAGCCTTCAAAATACGCGAGAAAGCAATGCTCTTATTAGCCCTCTTTAACTCAATCCAGGAATCTTGATGCGCCTGCAGCACTAGCTGATCTTTTTCTGCGACATCGTTAGGCGCCGCCGAAACCGCAACAACTGGCGCATCCCCAGATTCAGGTGCTGATGCTGATGCCGGCATCACCACAGGTGGAATCGCGACATCTTCTTTGCGAACCTCCGGGCGCGGCGCCTTCACCTCCTTCTCTGGGGCTAATGCAATCTCTCCCGGAATCGTTTTATCCCGATTATTCATTGATGAAGCAACTGTCACTTTAGACAAATCCGGAAGCCATCCCATTCTTTGCGACAACAAAGCTGAAAAAAGTAGCAGAATCAAAAAAATGACACCTACGCTCCATTTGGAAAAAACGCTATTTCTATTTCCCATCAAAGGGAACCGGCCCTCGGAAAAATTCACCGGAATAGCACGACGCAAAGGAAGGGCATTTATTTTTTGGGGGCAGCTTCTGACCTGAGCATTGCCAGCAAC
>NZ_AVCC01000015.1 GCF_000622895.1 Herminiimonas sp. CN | reverse complement strand
TCGTGCGCTTTTTTTGGCGTCGTCAGCGACGATGATGAGTCGCCATCGGTTCGGCTACTTAGAACGTATGTTTCACGCCCAGGTTGAACGCCTTGTCGCCAGTGCCGGCTTCAGTGTTGTTGCCGACCGTGTAGCCAGCGCCGTTCTTGTTGCTGATCCGGGCGTAGCTGGAGTACAGGCTGGTGCGCTTCGACAGCGCATAGGTGTAGCCGAGAGCCCATTGGTCAGCATCCTGATTCAAGCCGGTTTTGTCGTCCTTGCGGATGTACGAAGCCAGGATGGTGCTGGCGCCGAACGGCACGGCGACACCCAGCAGCAGATCACTGCTGTCGGTCGATGCCTTCGGCGCAATGATTGCACCGTACGGATTGGCAGTGTTTGGCAGTGGCGCACTGTTTGTGCCCTTGTCGACACCGTATGCCAGGAATGCTTTTGCCACGCCGAAGTCATAGTTGGCTGCCAGCAGGGTATTTCTGCCGATGTCGTTGGTTTTGACGGTTAGCGTATCGTTGTTGCGGTTGTTATAGGCGAGGCGGACATTCAACGGGCCGTTCGCATAAGCAACCGCTGCGCCGAACTGACGGCTGGCAGAATTGGAATTGGCTACTTCGCCCAGGCTATACGCAACTTCGCCGCTGAACCCGCTGAAGTTCGGCGACGCATAGGCGATGGTATTGCTGGTGCGCGTCTCGGCGCCGGCGGTCGGCAACAGATTCTTGGCGCTGCCGGCATAGCCTGCACCGAACGGGTCGGCGACCTGGCTGATGGTGTTGTACAGCGGCGTGTACTGACGGCCCAGCGTCACTGCGCCGGCACTGACGCTCTTCAGGCCGACGAAAGCCTGGCGGCTGAAGATGCCGGAGGAATCGGTTTCGCCGGTATCAACTTTGACCGCAGATTCAATCACAAAATTAGCCGACAGACCGCCGCCGAGATCTTCGCTACCCTTGAAGCCGAGGCGCGAGGCAGACGCCACGCCACTGGTCAATTTGGTGACGGAACCGTCCTTACCGCCGCGTTCGCTGACGATACCGGCATCCATAGTCCCATAGACGGTGACGGCCGATTGCGCCGAAGCGATGCCCGAAAAGGCACCCAGAACTGCGATTGCGACTAGCGATTTTTTCATTACTTTTCCCTGATAGTGAGTTGTTTTTTAATCCGTCGAGCCGAAGGCACGACTATCGTCCGGCCCGGATGTTGCGCGTTACAGCAGAGCAGGCAGGTTAACATCGGTGCCTTGAGACGAGAACGAATAAATCCGCATTTGCATATCTGAAAATTGATTCGAAGCGTCCAATACGACCGGATGCGAAGTCGGCCGGTGAAGGTCAACAAGGCACGACTGTAGCGGGACAATATGACAATACGATGAATTTCAGAAATATTTCACCTGCAGAATCGCAAGCGACAACGCCCGATAACAGCGTCACAAGGCCGAGGCTGCGGCATGGCATCTCGGAATTGCATCTCGCGCCGAGATGGCCGATGCACGATTGCCGCAGGAACAGTCCAACGTTGTCCCAACGCAACTCAAATACAATCAGACCGGAATTCTCGAATCGCTCGTGAAAAAGCTGCTTCGTGCAGTTGCCCGCTGGAAAATGTAGTGCTGCATAAAGATGCTTCACATGCAAATCCAGAATCGCACATCCAATCGCCAACACGGAACCAGGCACACCTATGATGACTCCGAGCGCACAGCTTGCCGAAACAAACAATCTCCAGCGCGAACTGGACAAAAACCTCCCATTGCGGCACAAACTTTCCCTCGTCCATGAGGCGCTCAAGCACCACTGCGATCTGATTCACCGGGTTGCGGTCGCCCTGTACGATCCGAACACCGACCATGTTTCCACCTTTCTTTACAGCAGCAAGGAGGACACGCCGCTCTTCAATTATTCGGTCAAGCTATCGGAAGTGCGCTCGCTCTGGGACATCGCACAGCACGGCGCACCGCGCATCATCAACAATCTGACCGCGCTGGCACAGCGAAAAAGCCGGCACACGCAGATGGTGCTGGCCCAGGGCTACCAGTCCAGCCTGACCCAACCGCTGTATCACAACGGCAGCCTTTTGGGCTTTCTCTTTTTCAACTCATATCAAAAAGACATCTTTACCGGCAGATTGCCGCACTTGATCGACCTGTTTAGTCAAGTGATCGCGGCCATGGTCATCAAGGAAACCAGCCTGGCCCGCACCATTGCCGCTGCGATCCGCACGACGCAGAACATCACCAGCCATAAGGATGAAGAAACCGGCGCGCATCTGGGGCGGATGTCGCACTACGCGCGCCTGATCGCCACCATGCTGGCAAAACGACATGGATTCAGCGATGAGTACATCGAATACATATTGCTGTTTTCACCGATGCACGATATCGGGAAGATTGCCATTCCCGATAGCATCCTTTCCAAACCGGGCAAGCTCACCGCCGCAGAGTTTGAAGTGGTCAAGCGGCACACCGCGATTGGCCTGGAAATCATCAACAACATGGCCAAAGAGTTTTCCTTCGAAGATTTTCCGCATATCCAGATGTTGCGCAACATCGTTGAAATGCATCACGAGACGATGGATGGCAGCGGCTACCCGAATGGCGTACGCGGAGAGCAGATTCCGATTGAAGCGCGCATCTGCGCAGTGGCCGATATTTTCGACGCCCTGACCAGCCAGCGCTGCTACAAGCCGGCCTGGAGCAATGAAAAGGCATTCTCGGCATTACGGGAAATGGCTCGCACCAAGCTCGATAGCGAATGCGTCGAGGCCCTGATCGGGAATCCTGAAAAAATCAGGGAAATTCAGGCGGATTTTGCCGAAGTCGGCGGTGACGACCAACCTTGCGCCGGCGCGGAAGAACCCGCCATCCTGAACGCAGCATAAAAAAACCGCACGCCACTGCAATCGCTTGCCTGGATGCGGTTTGTCGAAATTCATATCGCCGAACACATCTTGTTTGTCTCGATAAATATACTCCAAACAAAAATATAAAAACGCGTAGTTTACGCACATATTTGCTGCGGTAAAAAAATATACATACCAGGCGTATATTTTACAGGATCAAAACCGAGCACCCGCTTGCAGGCGCTCAAGCCATCGGCTTCAATCCGCCACCATTACCGCCATTAATTCGCCAGCGCCAATCTCTTTGCTTGCGTGTTCCTGTCGTTCTTTTTCGCGCTGGCATTCCGCTGGGCAGGCACGATCGCCTCGCCGGCGGTCAGTTTGAAAGCGCTCACCAGTTGCGATAAATTGACTGCCTGCTCTTGCATGGTGCCGGCCGCCGCTGCCGCCTGCTCGACCAGCGCGGCATTTTGCTGGGTGATTTCATCGAGCTGGGTAATTGCCTGATTGACTTGCTCGATGCCGGCGCTTTGCTCCAGGCTGGAGGAGGAAATTTCGCTCATGATCGCGGCCGCCCGCTTGACCGAATCGACAATCTCGGTCATCGTCTTGCCGGCGTCGTCCACCAGCTTGCTGCCGGCCTCGACCTTTTCTACCGAATCGCCGATCAGGACCTTGATTTCCCTGGCGGCACCAGCGCTGCGTTGCGCCAGGCCGCGCACTTCTGCCGCAACCACGGCGAAGCCGCGGCCCTGCTCACCGGCGCGGGCTGCTTCCACCGCTGCGTTGAGCGCAAGAATATTGGTCTGGAATGCAATGCCGTCGATCACAGTAATGATGTCGACAATCTTCCGCGAGCTTTCCGTAATCGAACCCATGGTATTGACGACCTGGTCCACCGCCAGTCCGCCTTTCACGGCGATCGCCGAGGTGGAGATGACCAGCTTGCTGGCCTCCTGCGCATTGTCGGCATTCTGCTTGACGGTGGAGGTCAGTTCCTCCATGGCGGAAGCCGTTTCTTCCAGCCTGGAAGCCTGCGATTCGGTGCGTACCGACAAATCGGCATTGCCGGTGGCAATTTCATTGGCACCGACATTGACCATGCCGGTCGATTGCTTGATCTGACCGATCATCAGCTTCATATTGATTTGCAAAATGCGCAGTGACTGTATGACTCTGGCCAGCTCATCATCGCCCTGCGCCACGATCTTGCCAGACAGGTCGCCCGAACTCATGCATTCAATGTCCTGTAATGCAATTTTCAGCGGCGAGAGAATACTCTGCTGCAGGGCCAAGCCGAAAACCACTGCCAGGATGGCGCCTGACATCGCGCTTGCGATCAACCATCCCCCTTGCTGCAAGCCGCTGCCCTGCATCAGCCAGGCCAGCATGGCAGTGGCTGCAAACAAGAATGCCAGTACGCCGAATGCCACCGATATCTTGGTGCTGATGGAAAAATTCCGGAACGCATGCAAAAAACCGAAGGTGGAACGCGGCACCGCATTGCCTTCACGAATCTGAAACGACGCGTCACCAGACTGGATCAGGCGGTAAACCTCGCCTGCGGCATTGACCTGATCTCTCGACGGCTTGACGCGGGTGGAGGTGTAGCCGACCACCTTGCCGTTTTCAATCAGCGGTGCCGTATTGGCTTCGACCCAGTAAAAGTCGCCGTTCTTGCACCGGTTTTTCACCACACCGGTCCACGCCTTGCCGCTTTTGAGCGTGCGCCACAAATCCTCAAAAGCTTCCACCGGCATATCCGGATGGCGCACGATATTATGCGGCGCACCCAACAGCTCCTCCTCGGAAAATCCGCAGACACGGACAAAGTCCTGATTAACGTAGGTAATCTTGCCCTTCATGTCCGTTTTGGAAACGATTATTTCCGAATCAAGCAAGACATGTTCCCTATTTGTAACAGGAATATTGTTTCGCATTTGTTCTCCAAGCTGTTGATAATTGATAACTTATGGCGTCGAAAGTGCGTCGTAAAATGTGCCAAAAAAGGGGAAGCATGTTAAACAGCCAGCGCCCAAAAACTGGCAATCATGAACAAATCAAATGCCTGAAGGGAATGTTATTCTGCTTGCGTTGGGGTAACGTTGGTGACATCCTTGGCGCATTTTGTGATACTGCATGCAACGTTTTGCTGACAGAGTGGGATTTTCTTCCGCCGCGATTGACGCATATCCGGCGCTTTGATGCCGACACCAGGCTGCTTGACGCTTCAACACCACTGAACGAACTTCATGTCCGTCTTATTTCATTTAAAAACATTTGGCAATTTCGCACTGACAGAAGCTGCAACCGGCACGCGCCTGCCGATACCGGCCGGCAAGGCGCAAGCACTACTGACTTATCTGGCGTTGCACCAGGAACCGGCCACACGCGAATGGCTGGCTGATTTTCTCTGGCCAGAATTGCCGGCGGACGCCGGGCGGTTCAACCTGCGCCATACTTTTTTCCATTTGCGCCGCCTGTGCGGGGATGCCTTATTCCATCAGAACCGACATCAAATTGGTATCGCCCGCGGCCGTTTAAGGGTCGATGCGCTGCTGCTGTTAGGCATGACGCGCACTGATATGAATAACGCCATCGATCTGGCTGCCTGTGAAGCACTGATTGAAGCCTGCCAGGAGAGTTTTCTGCCCGGTTTCTGGCTGCCTGATTGTGACGACTTTGAGACATGGCTGGACCATACCCGCCAGTCCCTGTTGCGGCAACAGGTAAGCTTGCTGGAAACGCTGGCCGAACAAAGGGTACTCGACGGCCATCCGGAGTTGGGGATTCACCATGCCCGGCGCTTGACGCATTTGATGCCGTATGACGATGGCGCGCGCCGGCGCCTGATGCGCTACCTGATAGATACGCGATGCACCACCGCGGCACTGGCTGAATTTGAACATTTCGCGGCGCTTCTAGCCCGGGAAATCGGCGCGCAACCGGAGGAAGAAACCCGGCGTTTGTCGCAAACCGCGCGCACTGCAGCCACGGCAGGCCAGGCAACAATGCCCGCGAACGAGAAAAAAATGCCGCAGGAAAAAGAGTGGCGCATCGCAACCGCCCTGTACTGCGAACGCGCCGAGACCTGCGACGGCAGCGCCACCCACCCGGCTGAGTATGATGCGATGGAAGACGGCTATCCCGAATCCGTCACTGCCGCATTCCAATTGGTGGTGACGGAGCACGGAGGATTGGTGATTCCGGCGCCATCCGGCGGCTTGCTGGCTTATTTCGGTTATCCGGTTGCGTTGGAGCGCGCACCGGCGGCCGCGATTACTGCCGGGCTGGCGCTGTCAGCCGCGTTCGCCGGCAGCGGCTTGCAGTTTCGCTTCGGCGCCCACTTGGGCCGTACCTTGTGCGATCAGGAGCGCCCCGATATTTCAGGCGAAATGGCGCGCGTGGTACAGCGCATCTGCCTGGTGGCCGAACCCGGCCAGCTTGTCGTCAATGCCACGCTGCCGGAAGCGCAAAGCCGCTTTCACATGGTCTCGCTTGGCAGCCATGTTTTCCGCGGATTGTCGCGCACCTTCCATCTATACCGTGTCGAGAGGGGTGCCCCGGCACAACCGATTGCCGTCATCATAGGCCGCGAATATGAACAGGGCATGCTGAATTCAGCCCTGACCAGCGCTCTGTCAGGCGACAGCGTCTGTTTCGGCTTGCAGGGCGAGGCCGGCATGGGAAAAACCACCCTGGCTGCTGCGCTGGGAAATCAGGCATTGCAGGCAGGCGCCTTCGTAATCAAGCTGCACTGTGCATCGAATCTGGACAGCACGCCGCTGTACCCGGTCCGAGCCTGGCTGCGCGAGCATTTTGGCTTGCCGCACACAGGGCCTGAATTGATTGAACCGCTGATTGCCGCGCTGGCAAAAGTTGGCTGCAGCATGAATGCAGCCCAGCTTGGCTTATTGTTTGCCCTGCCAATCAACGGCGATGCATCCGATTCAGCGCACGCTGCCGGGCGCGAAGATCTGCTCTCCAGCCTGCTGCGTTTGCTGGCCAAACTGGCAACCATGGCACCGGTAATGATCATCGTCGATGACATGCACTGGATCGACCCCTCTACGCTGGAACTGATTAACCGCGCGCACCAGGCCCGGCACCAGCGCACGCTGCTGTTGCTGACCTCGCGCATTGCGTTCGAGACGGCGGCAAAACCGGACCAGTGCATGACCCTCGGCCCGCTGACCCAGGTTGCCGCGTCCGAACTGGCGCAACTCACCGCCAGGCCCGGTACCCATGCCCAGCGCATTGCGGAATGGGTGGCAAAGGCAGAAGGGTCACCCTTCTTTTTGCGGGAGTTGGCGCACAGTGAAGGAGGAATTCCAGCCAACGTGCATGCCGCACTGCAAGCACGGCTGGATCAGCTTGGCACTGCCAAGCGGGTAGCGCAAATGGCTGCGGTATTAGGGCGCAAGGTCAGGCTGGACGAAGTCGCCACGCTATGCCAGTTGGCACCAGAGCATTGCGCGCTGCGGTTGCAAAAGCTGGTGGACGCTTCCGTATTGATGAATATGGCCGGAACCGATATGCAGGTTTTCCGCCATGCGCTGATGCAAGAGGCCGCTTATCGCTCGCTGGTAACAGCTGACCGGCAGCAATCCCATCTGGCGGCGGCGCTCCTGCTGACGGCAACCCCGGAACGGTACCGGCCGGAGCAGATCGCTTATCACTATCAGCAGGCAGCTACATGGGGTCCGGCGGCGCACTGGTTACTTCTGGCCGGCAACCGTTATGCGCAACTCGGCGCCAACCGCGAAGCGCTGACCCATTTGGCGGCCGGCATCGAGGCCGCCGGGCGCTTGCCGCCCGACGACGATCAACGCCACAATCTGTCAGCGCAACTGAAACTGGCCCGCATCGTCCCGCTGGTGGCGCTGCATGGCTATGGCGCACCGGAGCCGCATGAGGCGGTTGCTGATTTGCATCGACTGGCACCGCAACTGCTCAGCGTAGCAGCGCGTTTCAAACTGAAATGGGGCGCCTGGTGCGGCGCCAGCAGCGCGGAAAATTACCAGGCTGCACTCCCGATTGCCGACGAATTGATGCAACTGGCACATGAAGCGGACGATGATGCGCTGGCCGATTACGCTACTTACGCGCGCGGTTCGGTGGAATTCTGGCAAGGCCGCCTGGCGCAAGCCAGCCGCACCCTGGCAAATATCCACCAGCCACCGGCAGCCGAGATACAGCGCGCGCTGCACAAGGATCTGTGGGATAACGTCTGGGTCAACGCACTTGCCTTCGAGTCCTGGATTGCGTGGCTACGCGGCCAGCCCATGCAAGCCCGGCGACTGATCGGCCAATCCAGCGCATTGGCCGATATGCTGGGCGATCCCGCACCGATTGCGTTTTCACTGGTGTTTAAATTGGAGCTGGCACGGCTGGCCATGGATTTCGCCACCGTGGAAAAAACATGCCGGGAGCTGACGGAAATTTCGCATAAAAATGATTTCACCTTTTGGTGCATTGTCGCAGCTGCATACGATGGATGGCTGCTCGCACGCGATAGCGACAACGGTGGCGCGAAGATCTCGATCAATGCGGCGCACCAAGTCGGCCAGGCCATGCCTAGCCTGGCTTCCATTTTTCACATGATTGCCGCCGAAGCATTGCTGTTCGGCGCGCAATTCGAAGCAAGCGCCGAACAACTGGCTGCCGCCCAAGCATCCATGGCGCGACACGGCGAACGTTATCTGATGGCCGAATGCGAACGCCTGCTTGGCTACGTCCGTTACCGGCAGGGCAACGCGACGGCGGCCATCATGCATCTGGAAGCGGCGCTGGCGCTGGCGCAGGAACAAGGCGCGATCATGCTGCTTGCGCGCATCGAGCATTTGCAGCAGGCCGTGCTGTCGAACACCCAAATTGATCTGTATACGTCGCACATCGCGTCACAAAAATGACGTCGCGCCGGACTGGATAGAAATCACGAATATCGACGGGTATTTTTTAATATCGCCTGTATACATGCGTTAATTGCATGATTTTTCAGCATACTGCCTACTTAAAAAATTACGCAGCGATGCTGGACTTGGCCAGTTTTTACTGCTGCCGACATTACTCGGGAGTCGCAAAAAATGCCTGTGCCACGTTCAGCTCGCGGGTACGCTTGAACGATGGCAAGCTTTGCCAGATGCGCTTGCCATACGGTTTTGAAATCAGGCGCGGATCGCAGATCATCAGCACCCCGCGATCAGCCTCGTCGCGGATCAGGCGGCCGGCGCCCTGTTTCAGCGTGATGATGGCTTCCGGCAACTGGTGATGCATGAAGCCGTTCATTCCTTTCTTCTCCATCACTTCGATCCGGGCCGCCAAAACCGGATCGTCCGGCGGCGAAAACGGTAATTTATCGATGATCACCAGCGACAACGCCTCGCCGCGCACATCGACCCCTTCCCAGAAGCTCTGACTACCGATCAGGACTGCATTGCCGGCGGCACGAAAGCGCTCCAGCAGTTCGGTGCGCCCGGCCTCGCCCTGCACCAGCAGCGGAAACGGCAGCTGGCGCTGCTCGAACTCGGCCCGCAAGCGTTCCGCCGCGCGCTTGACGGCCCGGATGGTGGTGCACAGCAGGAAGCTGCGACCGCCCGCGGCCTCGATCAGCGGCAAGGCGGCATCGATCACCGCGTCGGTGTAGTCGGGCGAATTCGGCTGCGGCATCTGGTGCGGCACATACAGCAAACCTTGCTGCCCATAATCGAACGGACTCGGCCAGGTTTGTGCCGGCGCATTCCCCAGCCCCATTTGCGAGGCGTAATGGTTGAAATCGTTCTTCACCGCCAGCGTAGCCGAGGTGAAGATCCAGGCACGCGGCACGCCTTCGCGCTGCTTGTTGAAGATCGGTGCAATCGACAGCGGCGTGCGATGCAGCTGCAACGACGACGAAAACGCCTCCACCCACAACACGCACTCCTGGCCGTCGCCGGATTTGTCATCGGCAGTGGCGGCCCCTGCCACGGTCGGCGCATTCCATTGATCGAGCCTGGTGCCGAGTTCGATTGCGCGGGTGCGGCATTGCTCGATGGTGTCGGCGCGCTCGGCCTGGCTTTCCAGAGTCTGGATCATCGCGCGAAACTCCTTGCGCAAGGTTTTCAGCGCCGGAAAGAATGCCGAGGATGCGGCAATCTGGCTCACCGAGAAGCGCACGAAATCCTGCGGAAACGCCAACCGCAGATCGCGCGCCGCACGCTCCACCGGCATCACGACCTTGGCCCACTCGGCGCCGTCGCGCGCATGCGACAAGCCTTCAGCCAGTACGTCGCGGCACAATTCGAGCACTTGCGAAGTCGAAATAGTCTCGCCGAAAAACAGCGTTGCAGTGTCCGGCAGTTGATGCGCCTCGTCGAAGATGATGGTATTGGCCGACGGCAGCAGCTCGGCCACACCGGTGTCTTTCAGCGCGACATCGGCGAAGAACAGGTGATGATTGACCACTACCACATCCGCCTGCTGCGCCTCCTTGCGCGCCTTCATGACGAAGCAATCCTGGTAATACTGGCATTCGGCGCCCATGCAGGTGTCGCGGGTGGAGGTGACCAGATTCCAGATCAGCGCGGTCTCCGGCACTTGCGCCAGTTCCGCCTTGTCGCCGGACTGGGTGGTTTTCATGAAGCGCGAAATGGCGCGCAAGTAGCCGATATCGTCGCGCGAGGTCAGGCGGCCATTTTCCAGCGTGCGTTCCAGATGGTAATGGCAGACATAATTGGCACGCCCCTTGAGCAGTGCCACCGACACCGGCACATTGAGAGCGCGGCGCACGGTCGGAATGTCACGCTGGAAAAGCTGATCCTGCAGGTTCTTGGTGCCGGTCGAGACGATCACCTTGCCACCCCACAACAGCGCTGGCACTAGATAAGCAAAGGTCTTGCCGGTGCCGGTGCCGGCTTCGGCGATCAGGGTGGCTTGGCCGGCGATCGCACCGGCAATCGCTTTCGCCATCTCGGTCTGCGACTGCCGCGCACGAAAACCGCCGACCTCCTGCCCCAGGCGCCCACCAGGGCCGAAAAGCTGATCGATTTCGGCATCATGCATGCCCTGCTGTTGTGCTGCGGAAGAGTCTTCAGTCAAAATGGCTAACGAGGATGAGTCGTCCAGGGTAAGGGGAAAGGCCGGAAATAACGCTGATCAGTCAGGCTGGAACATCGGGAACCAGCTGCATTCGCAGCAGGGTGATGTGATCTTTCAATTGCAGCTTGCGCTTCTTCAGACGCCGCAGCTGCAGCTCATCCGGACGAGCGCTGAGAATAAACGCATCGATTACCGCATCGAGGTCGCGGTGCTCGACTTCCAGTTCAATGATGCGATGCTGGATCAGTTCCGGATTTGGTGTAGTCATGTAGTGGCATTCAACAAAAAATTTGTCAAATTCATCTGGCACTCCTGATTGCAGGTCCGGCCTGAAATACAGTAGTATTAACGCCCGTTTAGTCACAACATCGTGCGAATTGAGCGGGACTGTTGCACTGCAATGCAAGCAGTTTTTGTCTTGCTGCCGCACCCCGGCGGACTTTTCAGACTAACAGTTTAATCTACCCGGACGCATGAGCCAATACAAGTTAGAAGCAGGCAGCGGACAACACATCGGCGACCGCCAGGAACAGCAGGACCGTGTCGCCCTGTTTGTCGCTCCCAGAGCCCCCGGCACCATGATGGCAGTGCTGGCCGACGGCATGGGCGGACGCACTGGCGGCGCGCTGGCGGCGGAGCAAATCATCAACTCCGCACAACAGCTATTCAACGAATTCTCGCCCGGACTGGAAACGGTTGAAACCCTGCTGAGCCGAATCGTGCACGAAGCCCACAGCATCATCAAACTGAGCAGTTTTTCGTCCGAAAAAGAGCCGCACAGCACCCTAGTGGCGCTGGTCATCAGCCCAGGGCAAGCTACCTGGGCCCATGTCGGCGATTCGCGCCTGTATTTTTTTGAAGGGCCGAACTGCAGCCACTGCACGGTAGACCACTCGTATGTGGAAAAGCTGGTGGCAGAAGGCAAGTTGAGCCGGCAGGAAGCAATAAATCATCCGCTTTCCAACGTGCTGACCAATGCGTTGGGCTCACACCAAAGCGAACCCACCATCACCTTCGGGCAGTGCGACAAGCTGCAGCCAGATACTGCTTTCCTGCTGTGCAGCGATGGCTTGTGGCAGCATTTTTCCGCACTCGAAATGGGCGCGGCAATCGCCATGAATTCGCCTCGCAGCGCAGCCGAAATGCTGATCCGCAAAGCCCGCGAGCGGGCCAACGGCAGCGGCGACAACTGCAGCATGGCAATCGTTAAGCTGGTTCGTCCGTCAAGATAATTCGGAAGCGCTCCGGCACGCCATCAGGGTTTCGATGCTGGCGTTGCCAATGCCGGTTCCGGCGATGGCGGTGCTTTCCGGTTGCGGTCTTTTTCGGCTTTCCTGGCGGCCAGGTCGCGCTGATGCGCTTGTGCCTCCCTGATCTTCCGGTCATAGGCGGCAACATTGTCCGCGCGTTTCTGCGCATCGGCCGCAACTCCCGCCTGCAGTCGCTGCTGCCGGGTCCGGCTACTGGCTGTGCGCTGTCCGGCATCCTGCGCGTGAAGTTGCTCATTTTGTACCCGCTGCTGCTCTTTTTCCGTATTGCGTGCCTGTTTTTGCGCGATTTCCTGCGCTTTTTTCTGTGCATTCTGCTCGATTCCGGGAGCTTCTGCCGCCCTTTCCATTTGCCTGTCTGCCAACGCCTTATCTCTGTCGACGACCCGCATGCGGCGCATTAGCGTATCGGCTTCGATCCGTATCCGGCGCACCGGTTCCAGCGCGGCACGACGACGTTCTTTGGCCTTGTCCCGACAGGCATTGACAAAAAACGCTTTGCCGCAGGCCTGTTCTTCTTGTGCATATGCCTGCTCGATGCGCGCATCTTCGCTGGCCGCTTGCTGTTGTGCACTCGCAGCCGCTTCGACGGTTGCAATCGAACCGGCCGGATAACGTTCAGACAACGTTGAGCTGGCGTCCTGTGCCACCACACCGCTGACAAACAGAGTCAGCAGCCCGCCCGCCAGCCAGCGCCACAGAAGGCGGCCTGCGAGCGACGTCGGCATGCGATTCAGGTTCAAGGCCATGGTTTTACGTCAATCCTGCCACGGTTTCCCGCCGCTCGGACTGCATGTACTCGCGTGATTGCATCTCGATGATGCGCGAAACGGTACGATGGAATTCATGGGCCAGCATTCCCTCCGTATACAGTTGCTCCGGTTCGACCTCGGCCGACATGATCAGTTTGATCTTGTTGTCATAAAATACGTCGATCAGCCAGGTAAAGCGCCGCGCCTGCGACGACATCGAGGCGGAGAGATGCGGAATGCCGGACAGGATGACGGTATGAAAACGGCTGGCAATTTCCAGATAGTCGTTTTGCGAACGCGGCCCGCCGCACAGGGTCGCAAAATCGAACCAGACCACGCCGCCGGCGCGACGCAAAGCCCGGATCTCGCGCGCCTCGATATGAATGCGCGGGTCTTCGTCGGCGATATCGGCGACGCCGGCATAGGCATCACGCAGCGCGCGGTCGGCCGCAGCGCCCAGCGGCGTATGGTAAGACGCCACCTGCTCCAGCGCGCGCTTGCGGTAATCGAGGCCGGTGTCGACATTCATCACGTCGAGGTTATTCTTGAGCAAGGCGATGGTCGGCAGCATCCGGTCGCGATGCAAGCCATCCGGATACAGCGTATCGGGCGCATAGTTGGAGGTCATGACGAACGAGACGCCATGCTCGAACAGAGCCCGCATCAGGTTATACAAAATCATGGCATCGGCGATATCGGATACATGAAACTCGTCGAAGCAGATCAGCCGATATTTTTTGGCGATGCGGCGCGCCACTTCGTCCAGCGGATTGGCCACGTTCTTGAATTCATCGAGCTGGCGATGGACGTCGCGCATGAACTCATGAAAGTGCATCCGAGTCTTGCGCACCACCGGCACCACCGAATAGAAGCTATCCATCAGGAACGATTTGCCGCGCCCGACGCCGCCCCACATGTACAGTCCGCGCGGCACCGCAGGCCGGTTTATCAGGCGCTTGAACTTGCTGGATCGTCGCGACTTGAACGCAATCCATTCGTCAAAACTTTGTTGCAAGCGCTTTACCGCACGCAACTGAGCTTCGTCCGATTTGAAGCCGCGCTCGGATAGCGCGTGCTCATAATACTGCTGGACATTCATTCGCATTCGTTTCTACTTCCATACGAGCGCCTTCGGTTCAGGCGTTCTGCGGCTTGACAAAGCGGCCATCGGTCAGCCGGCCCGAACCCGCCACTGCAGTTCCGATATGACGAAAAAGCTGGCGATAATATTTGAACCGTACGACAATTTTTTGTCAGAGAACATACTGCAATATGTATTTTTTACAAAGGTAATATATGCATGTGAAAATGCCAGTATTTTTACTTATACTCCAATAGCATAGCTTCCAACCAGGACATAGCGGTCGGATGGCACGCGGCGGATATCACAAGCAGCGCCACCACAGGCTATCAGGCTCTCAATCACCGGGCGGCCTCCGGCACGCTCGCCCGGTTCAAAAATGTACCGTCATCCAAGCGCGCGACAGGCAACCGCCATATCGGATGACGCAGTTCAGAAATTGAGCGTGCGCTTGTCGACTGCCAGCGCCGCTTCCTTGGTCGCTTCCGACAGGGAAGGATGGGCATGGCAGATGCGGGCGATATCTTCGGCAGAAGCACGGAATTCCATCGCCACCACCGCCTCGGCAATCAATTCAGAAGCCATCGGACCAATGATGTGCACACCCAGAATTTCGTCGGACTTGGCGTCGGCCAGGAACTTGACCATGCCTGAAGTATCTCCCAGCGCGCGGGCGCGGCCATTGGCCATGAACGGGAAAGTGCCCGCTTTATAAGCGATGCCTTCGGCCTTCAATTGCTGCTCGGTCTTGCCGACCCAGGCGATCTCGGGCGAGGTGTAAATCACCCATGGAATCGTATTGAAGTTGACATGGCCATGCTGGCCGGCAATGCGCTCTGCAACCGCAACGCCCTCTTCTTCCGCCTTGTGCGCCAGCATCGGTCCGCGCACCACGTCGCCGACCGCCCATACGTTCGGTAAATTGGTCTTGCAGTCGGCATCGACCGCAACAAAGCCGCGCCCGTCGAGCTGCAAGCCGACAGCTGCGGCGTTCAGACCATTGGTGTTCGGCACCCGCCCGATCGAGACGATCAGCTTGTCGAACACGGCCTTCTGCTCCTTGCCCTGATCATCCGTGTAGGCAACCGACACATCCTTCTTGCCAACGGTGATGGCGCCGATTTTTACGCCCAGATGGATATTCAAGCCCTGCTTGACAAACAGCTTGTGCGCTTCCTTGGCGATCTGCTGATCGACCGCGCCAAGGAAGGTTGGCAATGCTTCCAGCACCGTCACCTCGGCACCCAGGCGACGCCAGACGCTACCCATTTCCAACCCGATCACGCCGGCACCGATGACGCCGAGCTTTTTTGGCGTGGCATCGATTGCCAATGCGCCAGTATTCGACAGAATTTGTTTTTCATCGAAATCCGCACCCGGCAATGCACGCGCATTCGATCCGGTCGCGATGATGACGTGCTTGGCGATCAGCGTTTCCTCACTGGCGCCGGCAACCTTGAGCGTAGTGCCGCTGGCGTCATTTTTGACAAACGAACCATGGCCGTGAAAAAACGCAACCTTGTTCTTTTTCAGCAAGTAAAGGATGCCATCGTTATTCTGTTTGACAACGCCATCCTTGCGCGCCAGCATCTGGCCGACATTGAAACTCAAGCCCTTGACTTCAATCCCGTGCTCGGCAAAACCGTGCCCCGCATGCTCGAAATGCTCGGACGACTGCAGCAGCGCTTTCGAAGGAATGCAACCGACATTGGTACAGGTTCCTCCTGGTGCCGGACCACCCTTGGCATTTTTCCAATCATCAATGCATGCCACCGCAAAACCCAGCTGCGCAGCACGAATCGCTGCAATATAGCCGCCAGGACCACCGCCAATAACAACGACATCAAAATTTTTCGACATAATCAAATCCATTTAATGCAAAAAGACACAAGCAAACAAAGAATATCCTTGCAGGCGTTGTGTCTTTTCGACAATTGAAATTACAGATCCAGCAACAGGCGTGCAGGGTCTTCCAGCGCATCCTTCATCGCAACCAGGCCCAATACCGCTTCGCGGCCATCGATGATGCGGTGATCGTAAGACATCGCAAGGTAGTTCATCGGACGGATCACGATCTGGCCGTTTTCGACCACCGCGCGATCCTTGGTCGCATGCACGCCCAGAATCGCCGATTGCGGCGGATTGATGATCGGCGTCGACAGCATCGAGCCGAAAGTGCCGCCATTCGAAATCGAGAAGGTACCACCGGTCAGATCGTCCAGCGTCAATTTGCCGTCCTTGGCCTTCTGGCCGAATTCGCCGATTTTTTTCTCGATCTCGGCAATCGACATCTGATCGGCGTTGCGCAGAATCGGCACCACCAGGCCGCGCGGCGAACCGACTGCGATACCGATATCGAAGTAACCGTGATAGAGAATATCGTTGCCATCGACTGAGGCATTGATGATCGGGTATTTTTTCAGCGCAGCAACGGCAGCCTTGACAAAGAACGACATGAAACCGAGCTTGACGCCGTGTTCTTTCTCGAACTTGTCCTTGTACTTGGTGCGCAAATCCATCACCGGCTGCATGTTAACTTCATTGAACGTAGTCAGAATCGCATTGGTCGACTGCGATTGCAGCAAGCGCTCGGCGATGCGAGCCCGCAGGCGGCTCATCGGAACCCGCTCTTCAGCGCGGTCGCCCAGGTTCTGTGCAGTCGGTGCAGTGACCTGCTGCAACGCCGGCTTGGCTGTGACCACCGCCAGCGGCGCAACGCTCGGAGCTGCCGCAGGTTTGGCTTCCAGCGCATTGATTACATCGCCTTTGGTTACGCGACCATCTTTGCCGCTGCCGGCGACTTGCGCGGTAGTCAGGTTATTGTCGGCCAGCATCTTCGCTGCAGCCGGCATCGCAATGCCGGCTGCTGATGCGGACACCGGCGTCGCTGCTTGTGCCACATTTGAGGCTGCTGCGGCTACCGGCGCAGCAGGCGCTTCGGTAGCGCCCGCGCTGGCTACGGCATCGGTATCGATGATCGCGATGATTTCGCCGGCGACAACCGTACTGCCATCGCCCTTGATGATTTGCGTGATCACGCCGGCTGCCGGCGCCGGCAATTCGAGGACTACTTTGTCGGTTTCGACGTCAATCAGATTTTCATCGCGACCGACTGTTTCGCCAATTTTTTTATGCCATTGCAACAGGGTCGCTTCTGCGACGGATTCCGATAATTGCGGAACTTTAACTTCAAAAATTGCCATGTGACTCTCCGTGTCTGATGGTTCAAGCGACGCGGCGGCTTCCACCGCGTCCCCTTGTCTTTATTTAGTTAGAACAAAACCTTTGAGTTTCGAAAAAGCGGTATCCAGCAATGCTTTTTGCTGTGCATAGTGCTTGTCGTAGTAGCCAACTGCCGGCGATGCGCTGGCAGGGCGGCCAGCGTAGGCAAGCTTCTGCCCATCTTCAAGATTTTCAAAGATATTGTGCTGAATCTGGAACCACGGCCCCTGATTTTGCGGCTCATCCTGTGCCCATACCAATTCATTGAAGTTCGGAAATTTCTTCAATTCAGTGGCAAATGCCTTGTGCGGGAAGGGATAAAGTTGCTCCACACGGATGATGGCTACATCAGTCTGTCCGCGTTCTTTGCGGGAATTGACCAAGTCGTAATACACCTTGCCGGAACAGGCAATGATGCGCTTGACCTTTTTCGCATCAATCGCATCATCCGTTTCGCCAATCACAGTCTGGAAATGGCCTTTGGCCAGATCGGATAATGGCGAACCGGCATCCTTGTTACGCAGCAAGGATTTCGGCGTCATGATAATCAAAGGCTTGCGGAACAGGCGGATCATCTGGCGGCGCAACAAATGGAAAATCTGCGCCGCTGTGGTGGGTTGCACCACTTGCATGTTGTTGTCAGCGCACAATTGCAGGTAACGTTCAATGCGGGCGGACGAATGTTCCGGGCCCTGCCCTTCATAACCATGCGGCAACATCATGACCAAACCGCAGGCACGTCCCCATTTCACTTCGCCGGAACTGATGAATTGATCAATTACGACTTGTGCGCCATTGGCGAAGTCACCGAACTGCGCTTCCCAGATGGTGAGCGTATTTGGTTCGGAACTTGAATAGCCGTATTCAAATGCCAGCACCGCTTCCTCGGAAAGAACCGAATCAATCACCGTAAACGGTGCCTGGGTATCCGACACGTTTTGCAGGGGAATGTAGCTGCCGGCATCCCAACGTTCACGATTCTGGTCATGCAGCACCGCATGGCGATGAACGAAGGTGCCGCGCCCCGCATCCTGACCGGTCAAACGCACCGCATAGCCGGATGACACCAGGGATGCGTAAGCAAGGTGCTCGCCCATGCCCCAATCCAGATTGGCTTCGCCGCGACCCATCGCGGCGCGGTCGTTCAGTACTTTCTCGACCAGGGAGTGGGCCTTGAATCCTTCCGGAATAACCGTGATCCGTCCAGCGATGCGCTTCAATTCGGCCAGTGGCACCGCAGTATCAGCGGCATCGGTCCATTTTCGATTCAGGAACGGCAACCAGTCAACTGCGTACTTGCTCTTGAAATTGGAAATAACCGGATCGACCGTAAGGCGGCCAGCATCCATGGCGTCGCGAAATGCCGCAACCATGGCATCGCCGCCGTCAGCCGGCAATACGCCCTGCGCAATCAGTTTATCGGCATATAGTTTGCGCGTACCGGGATGCTGGCCAATTTTCTTATACATCAGCGGTTGCGTCAGCGCCGGCGTATCTTGCTCGTTGTGGCCTAGCTTGCGGTAGCAGATGATATCGACGACCACGTCTTTTTTGAACTCAAGACGATAATCAAGAGCGATCTGCGTTGCCAGTACCACCGCTTCCGGATCATCTCCGTTGACATGCAGCACCGGCGCCTCAATCATCTTGACGACATCCGAGCAGTACAACGTGGAACGCGTATCGCGCGGGTCCGAAGTAGTGAAACCGATCTGATTATTGATCACGATATGCACGGTGCCGCCAGTACCATAGCCGCGGGTTTGCGCCAGATTCAGGGTTTCCATTACAACACCTTGCCCTGCAAACGCTGCGTCGCCATGGACCAGAATAGGCAGAACCTGCGCTCCATCCTTGTCGCCGCGGCGTTCCATGCGCGCCTTGACCGAGCCCTCGACCACCGGATTCACGATCTCCAGGTGAGAAGGATTGAACGACAGCGAAAGATGGACCGGGCCGCCCGGGGTCGTAATATCGGACGAGAAGCCTTGGTGGTACTTGACGTCGCCGGACGGCAAGTCGTCGCCGTGCTTACCTTCAAATTCAGCAAACAGGTCTGCCGGCATTTTGCCCAGCGTATTCACCAAGACGTTCAGACGCCCGCGATGCGCCATGCCAATGACAATTTCCTGCACGCCACGTTCGCCGGCGCGTTGGATCGTTTCATCGATGGATGCGATGAAGCTCTCGCCGCCTTCCAGTGAAAACCGTTTTTGGCCGACATATTTGGTGTGCAGGTAACGCTCAAGACCTTCGGCCGCTGTCAGGCGATCCAGAATATGTTGTTTCTTTTCGGCAGTGAAATTCGGGGTGGAACGGATCGATTCCAGTTTTTGCTGTATCCAACGCTTCTCGGAAGGATCGCTGATGTACATGAACTCGGCGCCGATGGAACGGCAATAAGTATCGCGCAGGGAATTGATCAGGTCGCGTAAGGACGCGGTTTCAACACCAAAATAGGTATTGCTGATATTGAATACGATATCCAGATCGGCATCCGAAAATCCGTAAAAATTCGGGTCAAGCTCTGGAATTCCCGGCCGCTCTTGCCGCTGCAACGGATCGAGGTTGGCCCATCGCGAGCCCAAGTAGCGATAAGCAGCGGTCAATTGCACTACTGCCACGCGCTTGCGCCCCATATCGGCATCGCCTGAGGCACTTACCGTCCGGATTGGTCCCTGTTTTGCACGCTCGGCAAATGAAGCAATGACTGAAGCGTGAGCCACATCCGGCTTATTCGATCCATCAACTGCAGGAACATGCTGCAAAGCGTCGAAATAAGCGCGCCAATTGTCGGGCACCGAACCGGGGTTATTGAGATACGCCTCGTATAATTCTTCTATATACGGGGCATTGCCTCCAGACAGATAGGAGTTGGCACTGAACTGCTGCATCATATATTGCTCACCTTTCTTCGCGTTTCGCGAGATTAGCGGGTTAATCTAACCTTCCGCGACACGGCCTGACCGGTTAGCGGATTGCACATCAAGTTGTGGGGAAGGGCTACGTTACATGGTATTGCACTAAATCTTTAACGCGTGTCATTATACCCGAACACGACAACAAAAAAGCGAGCCAATCAGGCTCGCTTTTCTCAGCTTAACCGCGACTGCTCATCGGCGGCACATCTCGCCGTGTTGCGCCGACAAACAACTGACGCGGACGACCAATCTTCTGTTCTGGGTCGGAAATCATTTCTTTCCATTGCGCAATCCATCCGACGGTGCGGGCAAGAGCAAAAATCCCCGTGAACAAGGAAACCGGAATGCCTAATGCGCGCTGCACGATGCCAGAGTAAAAATCGACGTTCGGATAAAGTTTACGGGAGACAAAATATTCATCTTCCAGCGCAATTTTCTCCAGCGCCATCGCCAGCTTGAACAAACGATCGTTTTGCAGTCCCAATGCTTCCAGAACTTCATAGCAGGTTTCACGCATCAATTTTGCACGCGGATCGTAATTTTTGTATACGCGGTGGCCGAAACCCATTAATTTCACGCCGGAATTCTTGTCTTTGACCTGCTTGATAAACTCGCCGATGTTATCAACGCTGCCGATTTCCTCCAGCATGCTCAGTGCCGCTTCATTGGCACCGCCATGTGCCGGGCCCCACAGGCATGCAATACCGGCTGCAATACACGCGAATGGATTGGCACCGGACGAGCCAGCCAGACGCACTGTTGAAGTGGAAGCGTTCTGCTCATGATCCGCATGCAGAATCAGAATACGATCCAGCGCACGTACCAGCACCTCATTGACTTTATAGTCAGCACAAGGCGTAGCGAACATCATGTTCATGAAATTCGCACTATACGACAAATCGTTGCGCGGATAAACAAACGGCTGCCCGACGCTATATTTGTAGGCCATTGCAACTAAAGTTGGCAATTTTGCGATCAAACGAATTGCAGAGACTTCACGATGGTGCGGATCATTGATATCCAGCGAATCATGATAAAACGACGACAGCGCGCCAACCGTACCAACCAGCACTGACATCGGGTGTGCATCCCGCCGAAAACCGCGGAAGAAGAATTGCATCTGCTCGTGAACCATCGTATGGTTGGTTACCAGCGATACAAATTGTTCTTTCTCTGCGGCATTAGGCAGCTCATCATTGAGCAGCAGATAGCATGTTTCCAGGAAATCGCAATTCACAGCCAACTGCTCGATAGGATAACCGCGATACAGCAGTTCGCCCTTGTCGCCATCGATATAGGTAATGGAGGAATTGCATGCTGCCGTAGACATGAAACCAGGATCGTAAGTAAACTTCCCGGTCGATGCATATAATTTGCGAATATCAATTACATCGGGACCGATGGTTCCTGAGTAAATTGGCATTTCCAGTGATGGAGTTCCATCAGAAAACGATAGTGTGGCTTTACTTGTTACAGTGGTAGTCATAGCTCTTCCTTCAATATGAGAGGTGAGTCGTTAGTCAGAAACCGAAACGACGCGTCAATCAAGCGTTGCGTATCTTCTTCAGCAGCGCATGGACTGCAGGCAAATCCAGGTCGCCAGATGGTTCATTGCGACCCATTATCATGTTCATCAAAGCATTATCCGAAAGATCCAGCAATCGGGTAAACGCATCGACCTCATCGTCCGTCAAAGTCGCCTCTTGCGCATCAAGAAAACGGGTCAAAATCAAATCATTTTCCAGCAAACCGCGCCGGGATCGCCACCGTAATCGGGCACGTTTTGCCGGATCGGCCTGATGAGTGATGGACATAAAAATACCATTTAGCTTGTTGCATCGAAATCGTAGATGATTTCAATGGAATAACACATGAATTGCGTGAAAGTGACCAGCACTTCCACCCTTGTGGTTACCTATTCCTACATATTACCTACACACCACGTCGAACTAGCATTTCCTTGATCTTGCCGATTGCCTTGTTTGGATTGAGTCCTTTTGGACAGACATCCACGCAGTTCATGATCGAATGACAACGAAACAGACGATACGGATCTTCCAGATTATCGAGACGCTCGGCTGTAGCATGGTCACGAGAATCGGCAATGAAGCGATACGCTTGGAGCAAGCCGGCAGGACCTACAAATTTATCCGGATTCCACCAGAATGAAGGACATGAGGTCGAGCAGCAAGCGCACAAAATGCACTCGTACAGGCCGTCTAACTCTTCACGCTCGACCGGTGATTGCAGGCGCTCTTTTTCCGGCGGAATGGTATTATTGATCAGAAACGGCTTGATCGAATCGTATTGCTTGAAAAATTGTGTCATGTCGACGATCAAATCGCGAATGACGGGCAAACCCGGCAATGGACGCAAAACAATAGGCTGCGTCAATTCATTCAAGTTGGTGGTACAAGCCAAGCCATTTTTACCATTGATGTTCATCGCATCGGAACCGCATACACCTTCGCGACAGGAACGGCGCAACGCAAGCGAATCGTCCACATCGGCTTTAATGCGAACCAGTGCGTCCAGCAACATCTTATCGGTGTCCTGCAACTCAACCGTCAAGTCCTGCATGTAAGGTTTAGCATCCTTATCCGGGTCGTAGCGATAAATCTGAAATTTGAGAGTGCGTGCCATATTCTTACCTTGTTAGAAAGTGCGGGCTTTAGGCGCAAAGGTTTCGACCGTCAGCGGCTTGGTGATTACCGGTTTGTAATCAAGGCGATTGCCTTCCGAGAACCACAGAGTGTGTTTCATCCAGTTCACATCGTCGCGCTGCTCGAAATCGCGGTGCGCGTGCGCACCGCGTGATTCCTTACGCGCAACGGCGGAAGTAATCGTGGCCTTGGCGGTTTCGATCAGGTTATCCAGCTCAAGCGCCTCGACGCGTGCGGTGTTGAAAACCTTGGACTTATCCTTGAACGATACATGTTTGCGGCGCTCGTCGAGTTCCATGATTTTCTTGTAGCCACCTTGCAACAATTCATCAGTGCGGAATACACCGCAGTAATGCTGCATAGCTGACCGAATATCATTAGCCACATCCTGCACACGCTCGGAACCAGTGCTGGATTCCAGCCGGGACAAACGAGACAGTGCCTGCTCGGTCGCATCAGCTGGCAACGGCTTATGGCTGTTCTCTTTCAAATTGCTTTGCACCAGATGGTTACCTGCAGCACGGCCGAATACAACCAGGTCGAGCAAGGAATTGGTGCCAAGCCGGTTGGCGCCATGCACCGATACGCATGCGCATTCACCGATCGCGTACATGCCGTTGACCACCGCATTCGGATTACCATCTTTGGGCGCGACCACCTGACCATGGATATTTACCGGAATTCCGCCCATTTGATAATGCGCGGTAGGCACTACTGGAATCGGCTCTTTGGTCGCATCTACGTTAGCGAACTTATGGCCGATTTCAAGAATGGACGGCAGGCGTTTCATGATGGTATCGGCACCGATGTGGCGCAGATCCAGGTGCACATAATCCTTGTTCGGGCCGCAACCGCGCCCTTCCTTGATTTCCTGGTCCATTGAACGCGAAACGAAATCACGTGGCGCCAAATCCTTGTACTGAGGAGCATAACGCTCCATGAAACGTTCGCCCTGACTGTTGATCAGGATACCGCCCTCGCCGCGCACACCTTCGGTAATCAGCACACCTGCACCGGCAACGCCGGTTGGATGGTACTGCCAGAATTCCATATCTTCCAAAGGCAAACCGGCGCGCGCCGCCATTCCGAGGCCATCTCCCGTGTTGATATAAGCATTGGTTGACGAGGCCCAGATTCGACCTGCACCACCGGTTGCAAAAACCGTTGTCTTGGCTTCCAACAGCATTACATCGCCGGTTTCCATCTCCAGCGCCACCACGCCCAGCACATCACCGTCGGCATCGCGGATCAAATCGATCGCCATCCACTCGACGAAGAAATGCGTTTTGGCGCGCACATTGCGCTGGTACAGCGTATGCAACAAAGCATGACCGGTACGATCGGCCGCGGCGCATGCGCGCTGCACTGCTTTTTCACCGAAATTGGCTGTATGACCGCCGAACGGACGCTGATAAATTGTGCCGTCAGGGTTACGGTCAAAGGGCATGCCGAAATGTTCAAGTTCATAAACAACTTTTGGCGCTTCGCGGCACATGAATTCGATTGCATCCTGATCGCCCAGGTAATCGCCGCCTTTAACTGTGTCGAACATGTGCCAGTACCAACTATCCTCAGCCATATTGCCGAGCGACGCACCGATCCCGCCTTGTGCAGCAACCGTGTGCGAACGGGTAGGAAACACTTTGGATAACACTGCCACGTTCAGACCGGCCTCAGCCATTTGCAGCGAAGCACGCATGCCGGAGCCGCCAGCACCAATGATAACCGCATCAAAGCGACGAACAGGGATTGCAGATTTAATTGCTGCCACGATTACACTCTCCAGAGAATCTGTGCCGTCCAGGCGGCACAACCAATCAGCCACAGGAGCGTGGCAACTTGTAATGCGATCCGAACCGAAACCGGCTTGACGTAATCCATCCAAATGTTACGCACGCCAACCCAGGCGTGATAAAAAAGCGAAAGGAAGGTTACGAAAGTAGCAAGCTTGAATCCCTGTTTGGCAAACAGCCCCGCCCAGCCTTCGTAACTGAAATTACTGGCGGTCAAAAAGCACACCAGCAACAAGATGGTGTATATCGCCATCACAATCGCAGTGACGCGCTGCGCCAGCCAGTCCTTCCAGCCATAATGCGCCCCGACGACCAAGCGCCTTGGTCCGATATTATTATTTGCCATTTAAAACACCCCAAACAGTTTCAATGCAACCAGCGCAGCCAGGAACAGGCTGACCACCAGGACACTTGCAGCGGATTTGCGCGCCGAAGCCTTGTCCAACCCTACATGGGTATCCATGATCAGATGCCGGATGCCGGCACAGAAGTGATGCAAGTAAGCCCATGACAAAACGAGAATGATCAACTTCACAAACCAGCCGGAAGTGAATCCTTTAAAGTAATCAAAAGAAATTTCGGAAGTGAGGCTACTATCAAGCAAGTACAAAATGAACGGCAGCAGTAAAAAAATCAAGGCCCCGCTAATACGATGCAAAATAGACACCAATGCAGCCAAAGGCATGCGGTATCGCGCGATGTCCGTCACATGAATATTCCGGAACTCCGGTCGCTCCTTCTTTACAACCCCATTTATGGCTTCTGACATAAGGTGCCCTCTCCTAGCTTGACTAAAAATAATGTTGCAATTTTCGCTTATTTTCCACAGTGATCAAATATAAATTTGTGCACCGCAAATAAAACAGCGAACCCATTCGTCAGGCACAATGCAAGGCTATCCTGCGACACACATGCACCTGGTTTAGCGTTAAACCAAGACTAACTCAAATCATTTTGATAATGATGCCGACTGGTCGAATATAATGCGCGCCGCACTTCAACCGGCTTATCGCCATAAGTAAAAGAGACCCGCTCCACACTGAGCAATGGCGTATTGACAGAAATTCCAAGTAATTCAGCCACATCCTCAGCAGCAGCAACAGCACGAATTTTTTCTGTGGCACGTATCATCCTGGCGCCAAATTCAGTCTCGAAGAGCCCGTACATTGGCCCTTTGTATTCAATTAACCGTTCTGCAGTCAGTCCTTTGAAAATCAAACCGGGCAGCCAGAGCTCTTCGATAATGGCTGGGACTCCATCGAAAGACTGGATACGCTTGATGAATATGACTGAATCACCGGATTTCATTTCCAGCAGACGCGCCACTTCGGCCGGAGCCCGCAATCTTTTGACTTCAATGATTTGATTGTCTGCCGAATGCGGCTCCCCTTCGTCCGGCATCAAGCGCAAAAAGCGATATTGGGCCCGCGCCTCATGGTGCGACGCAACGAAGGTACCCTTTCCCTGACGGCGCATTACCAGATTCTCGGCTGCCAGTTCATCAATTGCCTTACGCACGGTACCCTGACTCACCTTGAAACGATTGGCAAGCTCCATTTCGCTCGGAATCAGCTCCCCCGGCTTCCACTCCCCGCTCTGCAAGCTTTGCGTAATAAGCGATTTTATTTGCTGATAGAGGGGGCTAAACGTCGGTGGGGCGCTGGAAAGAGGCGTTCCTGCCCCTGCGCCAGGGGTGGCATTGCTACTCGAATTGGATAAGGCAGGATTCATAACCCATGATTTCACCATAAATTGCCCAGTGCCGTCCAGCAAAATAATATGTCTTATATAAGACATAAGATATCCATTGACACACAAGAACTGCCCCCCTAAACTTCGCGAGGGATCGTTCTTGTATCCGATGCATGCCGGAGCCACAATGCCGATTATCATACGTCTGAATCCCAAAAGTCCAGTTCGTTGCATCTCTTTACCGACAGACCCAAATGCTTTTCAGCGTTATCATTGCAGACCTCGAACATGAATGCCCGTTTCTTTCATATCGTTTTCCCCCAACCATTACTGGAGATTCAACATGGCTAAAGCCCCCATGCGTGTTGCCGTAACCGGCGCCGCCGGCCAAATCGGTTATTCCCTGCTATTTCGCATTGCCAATGGCGACATGCTGGGCAAAGACCAACCGGTTATTTTGCAATTGCTCGAAATTCCTGACGAAAAAGCACAAAAAGCGCTCAAGGGCGTGATGATGGAAATCGACGATTGCGCATTCCCGCTGCTGGTTGGCATGACTGCCCACGCAGACCCGATGACCGCATTCAAGGACATCGATGTTGCCTTGCTGGTCGGCGCTCGTCCTCGCGGCCCTGGCATGGAGCGCAAGGATTTGCTGGAAGCCAATGCACAGATTTTCACGGTACAAGGCAAAGCGCTCGATGCAGTTGCCTCCCGCAACGTAAAAGTTTTGGTAGTAGGCAATCCTGCCAACACCAATGCCTATATCGCGATGAAATCCGCGCCAGGCCTGCCGGCGAAGAACTTCACCGCCATGCTGCGCCTCGATCACAACCGCGCCTTATCGCAAATCGCAGCCAAAACCGGCAAGCCCGTGACTGCGATTGAAAAACTGTTCGTCTGGGGCAATCACTCCCCAACCATGTATGCAGATTATCGCTACGCCACCATCGAGGGCAAGTCGGTCAAAGACATGATCAACGACCAGGTATGGAACAAGGATGTATTCCTGCCTACCGTCGGCAAGCGCGGCGCCGCCATTATCGAAGCGCGCGGCTTGTCGTCTGCAGCATCGGCTGCCAATGCTGCGATCGATCACGTGCATGACTGGGTTCTGGGCACCAATGGCAAATGGACGACGATGGGCATTCCATCCGACGGTTCCTACGACATTCCGGAAGGCACGATCTTCGGCTTTCCTGTCACGACTGAAAACGGCGAATACAAGATCGTTCAAGGCTTGGAAGTCGATGCGTTCTCGCGCGAACGCATCAACGTTACGCTCAACGAATTGCTCGAAGAGCGCAATGGCGTAAAACACCTGGTAGGTTAACACCTCCCAGTGGACGGGCAAGTGATCCGGTTGCAAAAAGCAGCCAGCATCGCTTGCCCGACACTCCCCTTATAACACCCAGGTATACCAGGGCATGCATCCCTCCGAAGCCTTGTTTCAAGGCAAACACCAACCGGTTTCAATTCCGGTGTGCGATCACTATGCCGGCTCCGAAAAACTGATGCGCAAGTCGGTCGCGCTACAGCAGCAACTCGGCCCGGTTTTTGACATCACGCTCGATGCGGAAGACGGTGCTGCCACCGGCAACGAAGCATCCCACGCACGACTGATCGCATCGATCATCAATAGCGCAGATAACCGTTTCGACAGGATCGGCGCCCGCATTCACGACTGCCGCCATCCATTCTTCGAACAGGACATCGCCCTGCTCTGCCAAGACGCAGCCCGGCGACTGGCCTATCTGGTCGTGCCCAAGATCCATGACGCAGCGGATGCCTGCCACGCGATCGCGCTTATCAACCGCCATGCACAGCAAGCCGGTCGCGCCGCGCTGCCGGTCCATGTTCTGATTGAAACCCACGGCGCACTAGCCGATGTCCAGGCGATTGCGGCGTTGCCGCAGGTGGAGTGCCTGTCGTTCGGCATCATGGATTTTGTCTCCGAGCATCATGGCGCTATTCCGGGCCATGCGATGCGCTCGCCCGGCCAGTTCACGCATGGACTGATAGCACGCGCCAAGCTCGAAATTGCCGCTGCCTGCCATGCGCACGGCAAGGTACCGTCGCACAATGTCACTACCGAAATCAGAGATATGGCGATTGTCGCCAACGATGCGCACCGGGCTGCGACAGAATTCGGTTATAGCAGGATGTGGAGCATTCATCCGGACCAAATCAAACCCATTTTGCACGCGATGTCACCGCTCAATACTGAAATCGATCAGGCCGCACTCATCATCACCGCCGCCAGAAACGCGCAGTGGGGGCCGATCCAGCATAATGGCGTCTTACATGACAGGGCGAGCTACCGTTACTATTGGACGATCTTGAAGCGCGCCAAATCAAGCGGCATGACAATACCGGAATGGGCTAACGCCCTGCTGCAGGACGAATGCACGCCCCACCCGACAACACAATTGCATAAATAACCACCGACCAAGGAGACACACCCCATGAAAATGACCTATCCCCGCATTTTTCTAACGCTTGCCTGCTTGGTTTTCGTGGCGCCGCAGGTACTGGCCGTCACAACTGCGCCTGCGAAATCAGGCAAAGCCAGCGCGAAACATGCCAAAGCCGCAAAAGCCCCCACCATCACTCCTGCAGCGACGGATGAAGACGATCTGGAGCCGGATACCAAGAACGCGCTTTCGACTGAATACAATTGCGAACTCGGCAACAAGCTGACCGTATACCAGAACGCGGACGACGATAAACACATCGCCCTGGCGTGGAAAAAACGCATTCATCGCCTCCAGCGCATAGAGACGACTACCGGCGCGAACCGCTTTGAAAACCGCAAATATGGCTTGCTCTGGATTGGCATACCGGCAAAGAGCATCCTGCTGGATACCAAGAAAGGGCAGCAACTCGCCAACGAATGCAAGAATGCTGCACAAATGACTGCGGAATTAGCCGCGCATTGATCGCATACCGCATCTAGCTGTGCAGTATCCGCATTAAACAGTCACGTTTACCGTCAGTTCAATCGCACTTCAGGGAGATGCCATGGTCAACAACACCTTCAACACGCTCAAGGATTTCAGGATTTCGGAAGCAAAAAAAGGCAAGTTCCATTCGCTCCCCGCGCTGGAGAAGAAACTCGGCGTCAACATTGGGCGGCTGCCAATTTCGATCCGCATCGTGCTGGAATCGGTATTGCGCAATTGCGACGGCAGGAAAGTCACCGAAGAACACGTGCGCCAGCTCGCCAACTGGCAGCCGAATGCAGACCGCACCGATGAAATTCCCTTCGTCGTGTCCCGCGTCGTGCTGCAGGACTTCACCGGTGTGCCGCTGCTGGCCGATCTGGCTGCGATGCGCAACGTCGCCACCAGGATGGGCATGAATCCGAAGCATATCGAACCCCTGGTGCCGGTCGATCTGGTGGTTGACCACTCGGTTCAGATCGATTTTTTCCGCGAAAAAAACGCGCTTGACCTGAACATGAAAATGGAATTTTCGCGCAATAACGAGCGCTACCAGTTCATGAAATGGGGCATGCAGGCATTCGACACCTTCGGCGTGGTGCCGCCCGGCTTCGGCATCGTGCATCAGGTCAATCTGGAATACCTGGCGCGCGGCGTGCACAAGCTGACCGACGCCAAAAAAGGCGACATCTACTACCCCGACACCCTGGTCGGCACCGACTCTCACACCACCATGATCAATGGCATCGGCGTGGTCGGCTGGGGTGTCGGCGGCATCGAGGCGGAAGCCGGCATGCTGGGCCAGCCGGTGTATTTCCTCACGCCCGACGTGGTCGGCGTGAACCTGACCGGACAACTGCGCGAAGGCCTCACCGCCACTGACCTGGTGCTGACCATTACCGAAATGCTGCGCAGGGAAAAAGTGGTCGGCAAGTTTGTCGAATTCTTCGGTGAAGGCACCGCCTCGCTGTCGCTGACCGACCGCGCCACGATTGCCAACATGGCGCCGGAATACGGCGCCACCATGGGCTTTTTCCCGGTCGACGAAGCAACCATCGACTACTTCAAGGGCACCGGCCGCAGCAAGGCGGAGGTCAACGCATTTGAAGCCTACTTCAAGGCGCAACAACTGTTCGGCATCCCAAAGTCGGGGGACGTCGATTACACCAGTGTGGTGGCGCTCGACCTCGGTTCCATTGCGCCTTCGCTGGCGGGCCCGAAACGCCCCCAGGACCGGATCGAGATCGGCAATGTCAAAGCCAATTTCGCCGAACTCTTTGCCAAACCGGCGGCGGAAGACGGCTTCAACAAGAAACCGGAAGATCTCGATGCGGTCTACCAGACTTCCGACGGCGTCCGGGTCAAAAATGGCGACGTGCTGATTGCCGCCATCACCTCCTGCACCAACACGTCCAACCCGAGCGTGATGCTGGCCGCCGGCCTGCTGGCCAAGAAGGCGGTCGAAGCCGGCCTCAAGGTTGCGCCCCACATCAAGACCTCGCTGGCGCCGGGCTCGCGGGTCGTCACCGAATACCTGAAAGCCGCCGGCCTGCTGCCCTACCTGGAAAAACTCGGCTTCGGCGTCACTGCCTACGGCTGCACCACCTGCATCGGCAATGCTGGCGACCTGACGCCGGCCATCAACGAAACGATTGCCAAGCACGATATCGTGGCCTCCGCCGTGCTTTCGGGCAACCGCAACTTTGAGGCGCGCATCCATCCGAACATCCGCTCCAATTTCCTGGCTTCGCCGCCGCTGGTGGTGGCCTATGCGATTGCCGGCAGCATGACGCGCGACCTGATGACGGAACCGGTGGGCCAAGGCAAGGGTAAGGGTGGCAAAACCAGGGATATCTTCCTGGGCGACATCTGGCCCACCAGCAAGGAAATCGGCAAGCTGATGAAATTTGCGCTGAACGCCAAAACCTTCAAGGAAAACTACGCCGACGTCAAAGGCGATCCCGGAAAATTGTGGAAAAAAGTCACCAGCGTGTCCGGTCAGGTCTACAACTGGCCCAAATCGACGTATATCGCCGAACCGCCGTTCTTCGACAACTTCACGATGCAGCCGCAGGCCGCCGCCACCGGCATCCAGGGCGCCCGCGCCTTGGGCGTGTTCGGCGACTCGATCACCACCGACCATATTTCGCCGGCCGGCTCGATCAAGGAATCCAGCCCGGCCGGCCAGTGGTTGATCGCGCACGGGGTCCAGAAGGCCGATTTCAATTCCTACGGCTCGCGCCGCGGCAATCACGAAATCATGATGCGCGGCACCTTCGCCAACGTGCGGATCAAGAACCAGATGATCCCGCTGGCAGCGGACGGTTCCAGCATCGAGGGCGGCATCACGATCCATCAACCGTCGGGCGAGCAGATGTCGATCTACGACGCCGCTATGCGTTACGTTGCTGACGGCGTGCCGACCATGGTGTTCGGCGGCGAAGAATACGGCACCGGCTCCTCGCGCGACTGGGCTGCCAAAGGCACCCAGTTGCTCGGCGTGAAGGCAGTGATTGCCCGCTCGTTCGAGCGCATCCATCGCTCCAACCTGGTCGGCATGGGCGTACTACCGCTGCAATTCTTGGGTGAAGATAGTGCCCTGACGCTGGGCATCCGCGGTGACGAAACCTTCGATCTGAAAGGCATCGAAGGCGACATCAAGCCGCAACAGGAAGCCACCATCGTGATCCATCGCAGCAACGGCCACAGCCAGGAAGTGAAGGTGCTGCTGCGCATCGACACTCCGATTGAGGTCGATTACTACAAGCATGGCGGCATCTTGCCGTTTGTGTTGCGCCAATTGCTGGCGGCCTGAACGGGAGCGGATGCGCTAACCTGGACTGACGCTGGAACCCTCCCAAAACGCCGGTCCGCCCGGCGTTTTATCTTGCGCGGCCGGATTGTCAGAGAAAAATATACTGAGTGCCGTATTTCACAAAATCCACTGAAATCATGCGGAAACTGCATGGTTTATCGGCACTACCCAAACTTTTTTTTCGACAACAGCGAAAAGAATCGAGATTCGCCAGCAACAAATGCAGCTTTCGCGAACGTAATTGCATGAAGGCACCTCTAATCCACTACAATACATGCCTTCCGTTTCACTACCTCAAAATTTCACATGCGTCGTCCGTCAAAAAGCTCCCCTCCTAAACTATCCGCAGACAGCCAGCGACTGATTGGCTTCAGCCATGCCATTGCGCAGGCCGCCAGCCGCCTGGAAGAACGCGCCTGGGAGCGCAGCCTGGACGCATTGGCCCAAAAACTATTAAAAAATAACCATCAAGACACCATCGACGCCGCGCTCGACCATGTCTTCAAGGCCGACCTCGATGCCTACGATTCGCTGGTCGAAGCGATCGAGGCTACCAGCGAATCCTGCCTGATAGAACAGGACGGCAGCCAGTTCGATGCGCTGCTGATTGCTGCGCCGATTCTGGCGTGGACCCGCTTTACGATTCCGTCAGGGCCGATCGCGGAAGACATGCGCCTGACGCTGGCGGCGCAACTCGGCGCACACCTGCTGGCCGATGGCGCGCATCTGGCCGTCGCACCGGCGCTGTTTTCGATCGACCAGTTGCCGCACACCCACGCCGACACTTTCGCGCTGACCCGCCGCATGGCGCAAGCTGCGCTGAAAAACAGCGTCGCGCAGTTCCCCGCCAAGGCGGCGGAAACGGTGCCTTTCCTGGCCGACACCCGCTACCTGCTGGCGACCGTCGTGGTACCGGCAGGCACGCCAATGTTCCGCTGGCAAATGCCGCAAAACCAACCGAACGTGATCACCGATCAGCAGCAGGCACTGGCGCAATGGCAAGCGCAGGCCGGACCCAGCATCGTCCGCCTGTTGCCGGGTTGCGGCATTGAACTGCTGCTGCCGGAAGCGTATTACATCGCCTGCCGCGAAGCCGACAAGCAAATCCGCCCGGCAGCGATTCGCGCCGCCCTGCACTACCTGACCCATACGCTCAACGTGGCGGCGCCGGAACTGCGCGCCATCATCGGCGGCTTCGGCGACGACAGCGGCGACGCCCAACTCAGCGAATACCGGATCGGTTTTGCCGTCGGCACCCAGCCGGAAATCGTCTACGGCATCGTCTGGCCGCTGTATGGCGAGGAAGACGACGGCGACCTGCCGCTGCCACCGGAACAAAAAAGACCGATCGAGATCATCACCACCTTGCTGCAGGAAGAAGGCGTCACCAGCATCAAACGCCACAACACGCGCTTCCCGATAGAATTCTGCGACGACTGCGGCGCTCCGCTATTCGCCGACGACGAAGGCGAACTGGTGCACCCCGAAATGCCGGAGGATACGCCGCAAGGCAGCGAGCATTTCCATTAAGAGCGCACTCGGCCATTACACATACAGCCTGCGGTATTTTTCAATACCGCAATAAAATAAAGCGGGAATGCCACGACTTAAAGGCATACTCCAGTTTTTTATTAAAACTGCAACTCCATGCGGCGGATCGACTGCAGCATCGGCTGCAGCACCGCCGCCCCCAAGCGCGCGCTGCGGGCACCGCTCCAACCCAGATCAGGGTCCGGCAGGTTGGCGTTATCCTTGAACGGCAACTCCAGCGTCAGCGACAGGCACTGGAAATGGTGGCCGACATATTTCGATGCCAGGGTCAGCATGTCGGCCTGATATTTACCGGGCAGATAGCCGACCTCATTCTGGAAGTCCGGGCTGGCCAGCCGGTAGACGTCGATGAACGCCTGCTGCCGCGCCAGCTGCCCGGCGTCAAACCCCTCCAGCATCTCGCTGCCGGCCACAAACACGTACGGCAGCGCCTCGTCGCCATGCACGTCGAGGAACAGGTCGCAACCGGTCGCATGGATCTTCTCGCGCACCGCCAGCACTTCCGGACTGCGCGCCATTGATGGCGCCATCCACTCCCGGTTCAGGTTCGCACCCGCCGCATTGGTGCGCAAATTGCCCAACACCGCACCGTCCGGATTCATGTTCGGCACCACGTACAGCACTGCATCGGCCAGCAGGCAGCGCGCCAGCGGGTTGGCCGGATCGAGCAGCGCATCAAGCATGCCCTCGACGAACCACTGCGCCATCGTCTCGCCCGGATGCTGGCGCGCGATCACCCAGATTTTCCGGGCAGCGGCAGGGTCGCCCACCACCACCAGATCCATCTCGCGCCCCTGCACCGTTTGCCCCAGCGACTCCAGTTGCACTAGCGGCTTCGATGCAATATTGCCCAGCAACGCCAAATGGCGCTCGCGCGAATACGGCTCGAAATAAGCGTAATACACCACATCGGCAGCCGGCGTGTGCGACACCGTCAGCACTTGCCCGTCAAACGCGGTCGGCACCCGGAACCAGTGCACCCGGTCCACGCTCGCCAGTGCCCGATAATCCTTCCAGCCGTCCGGAAAAGTCGCCTGCCCGGCGTTCAAAAAGCGCATCGTGCACGGCACGCCGCGCCCGCCCTGCAGCCGAAAATAAAACCACTGGCTGAAATCGGCGCTCGAATCCTTGCGCAAATTCAACGTAATATCCTGTGGATCATCGGCGCGCACCACCTCGATCGCACCGCCATCGAACTGCTGACTGATTGTTATCGACATAACGAATTTTCTGTCCGGAAACGCCGTTGCAGGCAAACTGCCCGCAGCGTCAGGACCAGCCTTTCGGCAAATGAAGAAGCTGCCATTGTGCGACCAGAAATCCATTTCGCATAGCCAGCCGCAGCAAATTTCACCCGCCGCCGATAGCAAAATCCCGGCAGCTTCGGTTATAATCGCAAGCTCGTCGGGGCGTAGCGCAGCCTGGTAGCGTACTTGCATGGGGTGCAAGGGGTCGAGTGTTCGAATCACTCCGTCCCGACCAATAGAATCAAAGGGTTAGCGAGAGCTAGCCCTTTTTCATTTCTGCCTGTGTCATTCAATGGGTACACCAATGGGTACACCAGCACTGAGCTGGCCTACTTCATTTCCACGCTAGTAAGCGCAAAAAAAAAAGGCGATATTATATTTGGCATACCCATCTGGGTTGGAGGTGTATGATGGTAGCCTCTAAAATCCTAAACTTATGGGATATGCTTAAAGAATATGCGGTTGTTACAAGCTGGCTAATTTCTGAACTTTCCCATCATGAACTAGACTTAGGGGGCAGTCTAGTTGAGGAGCAGTCCAGACTATTCGGCTCTGCTTTGACAGCAAAAAAACTCAAGATTGACCAAGGTGATGTAACCCGAATCAATACTTACCTTCCGCATGTTGAAAATTTTGCGGCGAATTTGAATCTAGAAACTGCTGCGTTGACCGCCAATCGAATTCGTTGTGCGCTTGAACGCGGCGACTATCTCAAGTGCCACCTTGTTGAAGACGTAAAGAACTTGCGTGCGAGACTGCACGACGAGCTAATTACTCGCAAGTTCATCTACATTGATTCTAAATTTGCCAAGTACTACCGGCAGCCAGATCTCTTTGGTCAGGAGGTAAATGACTGCTTCCCTGCTTCCATCGACGACATACAAGATGCCGGTACTGCATTAGCAACAGGCTTGGGAACATCCTGTGTCATGCACTTGATGCGCATAATTGAAGCGGCCTTAAAAGTTTTAGCTTCAGGACTGGGGATTCCTTATGCAATAAGCTGGGAAGCTTACTTAACAAAAATTGAAAAAAATATCTCAGCCAAACATACTACCAAAAGCCCGGAATGGAAGACTGTTGAGAAATTTTACCGGGATGTGAGCGGGGACTTGTTCACAATCAAACAGGCATGGCGAAACCCAACAATGCACATTGAGCGTAGTTACAGCACGGAGGAAGCCGAGCAAATATTTTTGGCCGTTAAGACGTTGATGCAACGAATGGCGCTTAACTTAAAGCCGAAAGAGCAACCAGTATTAACGCTGATCACGGGCGAGAATCGTTCTAGTGATAACTGACTATCTTTAATGCGAACGAAAATAATGTCACGACACATCATTCACTTCAACGGACCGATCAATCTCGTAACGTTTGAACGAATCTGAGACACATGCCTGGGCGCTGTCAAGCAAGGCGCGAGCGCCATCACACTTCACTTCACGAGGGTTCCACTGATCAGGGATTTGCCCTCTACAACTTTCTGCGCTCATTGCCGATCCCTCTTAAAACACACAATATCGGGGATGTCGAATCAATCGCAGTAGTCGTGTTCCTAGCTAGCACGAAACGCTTCACTTGTCCGCACAGCCGTTTTGCTTCATGCGCTGAACTGGGGATTCAGCGCTGGCTCCGTCGACCATGCACGATTGCGCGAGTTTGTTTCGAGCTTGGACAATGATCTGGAGCGGTACGTCGACATCTTCGTCGAGCGCACGCGAAATGGCGGGAACCCGATTGATGTGCGGGCAGCGCTTACCGGGAAGGAGAAGATTGTTTTGCCTGCCGAGCCAATGGAGCGTGGCATTGTGCAGGAAATCGCCGAGGCCACAATTAACCAAAGCGACATATCGTGGTGGATTTCTGGATTGTAGAAAAACATAACTGACGTATGACGCCCCACAACGGTCGGTAGCCGAATAAGGAAATTAAAATGGCATTAGTTAGAGTTTTTGGTAACACATATCTAAATCCGGCTTCAGTGGGGAAGGTCGAACATACTCCAAAATTTAATGACGGGGCATCGAGAACCAACACCACAACCGTGTTTGACACAACGGGTCAGCACATTCTATTGAAGGTCGAGACTACTGTTCCTACACCTGCGCCGCAACACGACCCCAAGGCTGTTGTACGTGACAATCATGTCCACTCGGAGATCATCAACGCCTTACATGAAGGGCAACACGCGATGCCATTTGCAGAGGAATAGAAGATGAGCATTAATAGCATCACCGATGACGAACATTACACGCTGCAGAAGGTTTTCGGACTCAAGCATTTTAATGCGCCTGCTCATGCAGAGTTGCTTGAGGAAGCCAAGCTGCTCGTTGAAAAAGGATGGGTTGTTCAAAATGGGAATGAGTTGAGCGTCCCGGACGACGTGATGTGGGATCTGCATGCCATTGGCAAACCATTGAGGAATCGATAGGACGGAAAAGAAATCAATGGCAAAAAGTGCTGACATTAGTGGCAGTAAGGTCAAATATACAAAATAGGGTAACGACATTATTTTTACTGTCGAAGGCAGCAATCGTAAGTACACCATCAGTTTAGCCAGTCGGGAGCAAGTAACTACCATTGGTCCAGATTTAAACGAACTCATCTGGGCAATTGAACGAGCATGGAATGAAAAAGGAAAGTGACGATGACAAATAGCGAGATCGAAGCATTGGCTACGCGAGTAAAAATGGGCGACGTGTGGTGGCACGATGGTGCCGGTGCCATCAAGCGCGTCCGTTCTGTCAATTTGGCAGAACCAGCAGCGCTTCTTGTCAATGATATGGCTGTCGCGCTGGAGAGCACCTCCATCACTGCATTTGTGACCTTGCAACCTGCCGTTCGACCAGGCGCTTAATCGTCGAGGAATACGGTCATGACGAAGAAGGGGAAAGACGGATATACAACCACTGATTCCATCGCGGAGTCACTCCGTTTGAATGCCGTTGAACTTCATTCGTTCACTAGCGAGAATTGGGAACGATATGGTGCGATCGAGAACGATCGCGGGCGGTACGAAGTGCATGCCGTTTACATAGGTGACCTGGTGCGCGACTTCAAGGCTTAAACTAGCTATGTATAGTTAATCCTTGGATTGTTTATCCGCCTTTTCCTGTTCTGAAGTGCAGTAGCTCAGACTTGACCTGACACATACTGTCAGATGGGTTAGAGTTATTCACGGCCTGTACTAGTGCTGAATCGAGGAGACAGCCCGAAGTCATCTGTCGTCAAGCCCCCGATCTCCATCGGCCCATGAGCGAATTAATGAGCCGGTTCGCGCGCCGCAGGCGGCGATCAAAGCCTTGGGGTCACCATATTGAGCACAGTTTCTACGTGTAAAATATGGGGTCAACCTGTCGAGACCCGTCATGCAACTGCTCTCCCCTGCAGGCACCCTGCTGTACAAATATCTATCCCCGGAAAACGCCTTGCGCGTCCTGTCCAATGGAAAATTGCGCTTTTCGCCACTGATCGAATTCAACGATCCATTTGAGCTCCGTACATATCCGTATGCGCGCTTTGACGAGATGGAGTTCGGCTATCAGCTCTGCTGTTCAATCTTGGAGGTTATTCAAAACAAGGAGACTATTTCGGGAACGAATCGTGTTTGCGATCTTGTACGTCTTTACCAGGAAGGTCGCTTTGACGATATGACCCCGCAACTGTTTGCGAAGTGGATGGGGCGCATGATGGCCGAGAAAAAGATCATCCGAACACCCTCGCCACACACGAAGGTGGTTCATTTACGCCTATCCAAAATTATGGGCGCACTATGTCTTTCAGAGACGCACGATCAAATCCTGATGTGGTCTCACTACGCGTCCAACCACCAAGGGATCGCGCTAGGTATTGACCCCGCGAAGGGAGGGCAGGCGTTTAAGTTCGTTGGTCCAGTCGAGTATCGAAGCGATTACCCGGTCAACGAGGATGCAAAGCTCATGGCCGACAGCTTCCTCGGTCGCCAACATGTTGCAATGACACGTGGCCCGGACATCATTAAGACGATGATGTTCACGAAGAGCGCACATTGGAGTTACGAGCGCGAATGGCGCGCATTACGCTCGCATGACGGAGATCCGACTGGAGACCACAAGCAATACGATATCAACGCCCAATTAGTCGAAATTTCCGGTGATGCGTTTACTTCGATCTACGTCGGCTGTAGAACAGACCCAGCGTTCGGGGAGGAGATTGTCAGCAAGGCTCGTTTACTGAACCCTAGCATAAATGCTTTTACTACACGGATCTCCACAAAGTGCTATGGCTTGGAATTTCGGCCGTACGGCGAGTTGTGGGCAGAGGAATATCCAACCGATGACTCAACAATATTATCTTGACAACCGGGCTGCCGGACGTCTGACGCAATGTGTCAGGTCAAGTCTGAGCTACTACAGTTAAAGTGCTAGAGTTCGCTGATTGATCGCGCTGCTTCGATCAGCACCTCTTTGTCACTTTGCGATGCGCGATGAAAAATCACGGCCAACCAAGCGGCAACGTCGTCCACGGTGTAAAAATAGCCTTCAGGTACATTCAAAACCTTAGCAATCCTCGTGACCGTTAGATAGTCCGGGTCATGCTTTCCTCGCTCGTATTGGTTCATTCGCGCACTTGCTGACATTTCATCTATGCCAGCCGCGACACCAAGCTTCTCTTGGGATAGCCCGGCGATCTTTCTCGCTTCCTTTAATCTCTTAGCAAAGACAGACATTCTTAGCGCCCAAAGGCTAAGATAGTCTTAGGAATATATTGCGCTCACACTAAAAAATCCTTAGTATGACGTACATTGCCTCTAAGCATCACCAGACTGCTTAGTGGTTTGAGGTGGCATGCCGCCCTTTTACTGCTAAATGAATAGTCATCAAACCATGAATAAAATTTTTGCCTTCATCTTTGTTGCGCTTCTGAGTGCGTGTGCCACCCAGCCTGCGAAAATTACGCAAACCGTATCCGGTTGGCCTGAGATTGAGATTTCAGCTACAGATAAAAATCGGTGAAGGACTATATCCTTCTGAAAAATTCCGAAACTGGCTGGAGCTTAGAGCAGGAGTCTGACAGCATGCTGTTTTTTTCCCAAGTGGATTCTAGTGGCTCATTTAATGCGGCCTTAACGACGGTCGCATTGGGAAACGCTTATAGCACTCCGCCAAAGTATGAGCTGAAATATTTTATAAATCAGCTTCCTGGGCGCGTAAAGATAGTTTCTAATATTGCCGTCTCTACTCAAATGCCTGGGGGGCAGGTTAATCGCATGTTCCTCAACGTAAACAACGCTGTATATAACGCCTATCAAGAACAGTTGAACAGGTTTAAAAAAGACGTCGAGAAAATCAAATAGTTCCGTTCTCTCAGCTTGTCGGGCTGCTCCATATACAAAAAAACCCGGTGCGCGGCCGGGCTGGATGTCCGCAATCGGCTACTCCAAAATCCACCGATGCGCGGTTAGGTTGTATACGGATCTATGCGCTCATAAGCCCCTTTGAACCGCCATTTAGCCAATCGGGGCGGCACAGACGACCATCTCCGTCGAAAGCTCGTAATCCGTCATAGGCTAGGGCGTTTGCAAGTGCACGGCCAGCGGTCGGGTCAGCGTCCAGCAAATTTCGGGTGGCGAGGTGGATTTGTTCAATGAGTTTGTCCCATTCGCCGTATGCGATCAGCTTGCGTTGGTAGTTTCGTTTCTTTTCTATGGTGTGCTGAAGCATCGCCATATCTTCATCGCATGATGCGAGAGCGGCTGTGGCACTCTCTATCCGTGCAATGATTGTTGGTCGGGCAGCACGAGCGGCGGTTGCTTTATCGCGTGCTAAGGTCATCGCAACCTCGATTTTCGCAATGATTTCAGCCGCGCCGCTAGTTTCATCAGGCAAGGCGAGGAACGAATCCTTTTGCGCCTCGCTCAGTTTATTAGCCGCTGCTAATTCGTTGCGCTCGGCTGTGTCGGCCTGATCCCGAAGTTTGATGGCCTGTTGTAGCGTGGAGGCAAATTTTTTCCACTTACCTTGCGCATCCAGCAGTTCAGCCTCATGCCTGATAATTTCAGATTGTAGGTGATAAGGAGTTATAGCGGCTTTTTCCAAGCGCCGAAGTTCATTTCTCAATTCGGCATGCTCTCGGCTCAGCGGTACAAGCGTTGCTTGAAGTTTGTGCAAGCTGCTGCTGGTCTGTCGATGTTCGGCGTGAAGTTGATCCCGTACTTGTTGGGCAACAGTATGCGACTCCTGACAATTTTTTGGCCGGCTGCCGGTTAGTGTCCAGTCCCGCGAAGCGATGCCTTCGTTCAGAACTGCAATGTGCTCTCTTAATGCAGCAATTTCTTTGTCTAACATGGCTATTGGCTCGGCCAGTTTGGAAAGACGGTTATTGGTGGCACTAATTTGCTCCGCGATGTGTTGTAATTTATTGCTATCACTCATTTTTTACTCCTATTGGATGACTGAGGGCTTGGTGCATGTTTGCTTAAATCTCCATATGGGCGCGTTTGGCACATAGGGCTGGTTTCACGATGTTCACGGATTTACGGATTTACGGATTTACGGATTTACGGATTTACGGATTTACGATTTCGCGATTTTGGCCGTCAGGACATATCGCACTTAACTACATTGTGGGTAGTTCGGCGGTGGTCGGTCTGCACAAGGTCAAAAGGTACTTCCTGCCGGCGTTTGCTTCACAGGGGCGCGCTGAGCCCCGTTTCCCACAAAATTTCTGAGCCTTTCATAGCACCAACAATATCGAAAGACGATAACGGTGATGACGTAAGAGGCCAATTCCATAGGCTGCGCGGGGATGCTGAGCCTCGGTTTCCGAGCTTCCTCTCAGAAACCCATCAAGACAGCAACTTAAAATTCAACGCTAGCAGTTCCCTTTTTTGATTCTCCATGCACTTACTCGGATTTCCGCATGCATGCCAGAATGAGGGCTTGTCCGAGGTGATGATACGAACTGTGACGCTGTGACAGTCTGTGAGGCTATTTCCAGCTTTAACCCTATATATATTAATTTTTGGGGGGGCAAGAGAGAGAAAAAGAGAAAAGCCATCACAAACCGTCACACCGTCACAAGTCGTCCTGCGTTCTATCGAATGAAGCAAGTCCGTAGCGCGCACCGGACCGGGTATGTACCTTGTCGATACCCGTCGCACTAAGCGAATGAGCAAACGACCTCTCGGTCCCCGGTGTCGGGCGTTTATAGCCCATGCTTGCGCACCACTTCATGAAGCATTCAAATAGATCGGACAGAGACTTTCCTTCTTTTGCTGGTACGCGGTCCATACTCGGAAGCCATGCTCCCAAATGCCCCTGCTCGGACAAATATGCTAGCGTCCGCTCCTTCACCACATCGGGCGGGGCAAGTCCCTTCTCGTGGTACTCCTTGGCACCCAGCACCAGCCTAGTGAATACGCCTACCGCTTCCGCGCGCAACTCGTCAGCCAAGTTCGGATCGCCTTCAGGCAAATCGGGGTCCGGGTCTGGATGACCGGGACGGTTCCATGCCCTGTCGAAAGGCACGATATGCAGGCGGCCCCGCATAGCGTCGTCAAGGTGTTGGATTGCGGGTAAGGCATTTGTCATCAGGACCAGCTTGTGAGAAACCAAGAATTGAAATGGGTCTTGGTGCAAACCTCGCGCCGTGATGAATCCTCCGCCAGTATGGCGTTTCACCATCGCTTCGTTTAGTTTTTGTCCATCCTTCGATTCGGACGCTATCGCCAAGCGCACACCTGCCAATGATGCGAGAAACGGCTGCGCTCGTTCGCCATCGCTGTTGAGTGAGGTTGACATCAAGACTTCCGGCGTGAGAGACATTGCATAGCGCCCCATAACCGTTTGCACCAAGTCCAACAAGATATTCTTCCCATTCGCACCGGGGCCTGTAAATATCCCCATGACCTGGCTGCGGGTATGCCCGGTAAGGCAGTAGCCGAGAAAGCGCAACACGTATGCTGCAAGCTCTGGGCGAGAGGTATAGCCTTTCCCATCGGGCGCGCCTGTGATTTCTTCGATCAGCTTGTCGAAGCGCGATGCCTTGGCGTTCGGGTCATACGGAAGTGGGCAATGTCGGGTAACGTAATCTTCCCGCGCCACGTGACGAAGTTGTGCCGTCGTTAGATCAACAACGCCATTTGCGACGCCGATCAAATTTTGATTGTTGTCCAATGCCGACATGCTGATACTCAGGCGGGGGTCTTTCTTGGCAAGAGCCTGCATTGACGTAATCGCTTTAGCGCTGCGGCATGTCCGCCTCCATGCCCGATGCCCCTCAGCCACTTTAAGCAAATGCTTGCGTTCTTCCTTATCACCGGCATTATCGGCCTGACGCTCGGCGTTCTCAGCCAACTCTCGCCAATGCTCCCCAACAGCTAACGCGAGGCCGTGAATCGCGGCATTGGCGGCCGCACCGCGCTCATGTGTGGAGCCATTCCAATACAAACCCTCGCCCGTTTCATTAATGAATTTCAAATTGCCATTAGCAAGGCGTACCAACAGGTTGACGTTGCCTACGTCAGTTTTGTCCTCGTGGCTGCCATCGGGACGTGCGGCATCCGGCTTAACGCGAGGATCGATAAAGCAGCCAGTATCCTTTGCAGCCTTAATCAACGTACCGGGGCCAATCGTTGAGCGCCTGCTCTGATTGTCACTGTTCCAAACTTCGTCAAATTTATCTTCGTCGTAATTTTCCGAATCGAGCTTCGACCATGCGCGCGCTTTTTTCTTGGCGCAAGCCAGGCCCGTTGCGGCAACAGCCCACACGAGATCACGCCACGGTGGATACTTCTTCGGCGGTATGCCGATTGCTGCAAGAGCATCGTCCAGTGTACGATTGTGCAGCTCATCATCAGGCCATGCCAGATTGGTTTGGGCCAGAGCTTCTATCGGATCGGTGTCACGCGGCTGAGAGTCCTTGCCCTCATCTTTACCTTTGCATGGCAAGGGATCAGCCAGATCCAACAATCCGAGTTGGTCGATAGTTTGTGCGCCATAGATTCGACGGCATTCAAAAGGACTACCCTCTGCATAACCGCCATAAAACCAGCACTGACCGACGGTTTCCGACTCGGGCGCAATAACACCGCCGTATTCACCGTTCAATGCCTGCACATATTCCAAACGTTCTTTAGCCTGGATAGGGGCATGCAGCGGCAGCACGACACGCCAGCGTGGGCTATCTGCGGTGTGCTTAAATGAAGTATAAATTGTTGCGACCAAGCCCAAGCGCTCCAGCACTTTAGCTGCCTCGTTTACCGACATGGTTCCAGCATCATGTTCAATAACGATAGCGTGTACGGACCGGACGTTATCGTTCTTGCGGTGATTGCCTTGAAACTCCACGGGGGAAAACATGCCCTGCGCTTTCTTATCATTCTCCGTGTTGGGGAGACGTGCGGCGGATGCAAGCATGTCGTGCAACTCGTCGTAGCTCATGATCTTTTTGCGACCATGCGCTTCTTTAGCGCTGCGGAAAAGCGTTACCGTAATGGGATGAGAAGCCATTGGCACTTCCATTACAGGTCATCATCAATGCGAGCGGCATGAAGGCTTCTCACAAGCGCCCGCAACTGCTCATTGCTTTTGCCAGATAACCGCGCACGCAGTACGGCATCTACCTCATGCGCTGGCCAAGCGGCCGCACGAGCGCCGATCTTTACTGGCTTAGTGAACAGACCGACGGCTGCATCGTCATACATGGCCGTGCGGGACAGACCTGTTTTGGCGAGCACATCGCCAAGGCGCAACATTCGAATATCCATAATCATCCCTTTCAGAAAAATCCCCGCCGTATGCGGGGATGAAGGAATGTTCTAGGATTTTGCAGAAAGGTGCATTCCGCTAAGTCCGGACTTAGCCGTTTTACTCAGAGTCGCTTTTCCTCCTTCGCACGGACGCATCTCGTAAGCGCCTCTCTATATCTACTCCGTCCGCATCGTCATGGTCGTTAATCGTCGCCTTCGCAACCCTTCGAAGTGCCTCGTGGCGGTCGTCCAACCAAATCGACAGTTCCTCCACTTCTTGCAAATCTTCACTTTTGCCGATTGTTCGCGGCTGCGCCGTTAGCCCTGTCGCACGCAGCACGAAACTAGCTCGTTTCCTTTTAGTCGTATCATCATGTTGGACAGTGCAAGCATTTAAAACTGCGCATACCATCGCACGAACTACGTCACTACTGCGGCCAGTAGAAACGAATTCCTGAAGCTCGCGTCGAAGAAGAATTTGCAGATCGTCTGACAGATCCTCGCTTACGCCAGTGGGGGTATTTGCTATCGCCTCGTAGTATTCAAGTATTCTTAAATCGTCCGAGCGACCTTCAACGTCACTCAGTGTCAGACCACACAAGTCAGCTGGAAATTTCATAATCGCGCTTCAATGAGGTTGTTTCATGTTTGCTTACCTCGGAACGGCACCACGTTGGCGCTATTAAGCAGAATGTCTATCCGCTCGCCAAGGCGCTCCCATGCTTCGCGCTTCTCGGTCGCATAGTCGTAATGGAGATACGCGCGGCGCACACGACTACCGGCCAGCACATGGTTTTGGCAGCGGTCGATCACATCGGGCAGCACGCCAAGCTGCTGCATCATCGTTGCTCCAGTGCGGCGCAAGTCGTGCGGCGTCCATGCACCCGCCCTCCCCTCGGACAGCACCAATGAGTTATCGTGCTTGCGGTTCTTGAGTGGGCCGCTCCGGTTCTTGAATTGCATTTGCCGGTCGCCGATCTGCTTGGATACACTCTTAACGCATACATGCTGGGCGGGCGCTTCGCCTGTTGCTGTGCGCGCGGGGAAGCAGAACTGCGTTTCTCCCGTCAGCGTATGCAACGCCTTGAACTGGCGAAGCGCGAAGGAGGAGAGATAGACTTTCCATTCCTCTTTGGTCTTGGTGTTCTCACGAGGCACAAGCCATTCGCCTGAGACCAGGTTCACATGCTCCCAGCGTGTCATGAGTAATTCGCCGATGCGGCACATCGTGCCCAAGCAAATCCAAAGGGCGAGTTGCGTTTCCTTCTTCAGTGGCCGATCCACACTGTACTTTGTGCCAGCGGGGGCATCGGCATAGGTCGTCTCCATGCAGTCCAGCCTATCGTGCAGCTCGCGCAATTCATCGGCTGACAGCACACGCTCACGCTCTGCATCTGGATTCAGACCAGGCGGCAGCAGCTTATCCAGTTCGACCAACTCGGCGGGGTTGCCCTCGGCCATGAGCGCGCGCCACGGCTTGCGCTTCTCAGCCCAGGCGAACATCTGTACCAAGTCGCTATGAAGGCGTGAGGCCATACGGTAAGCGCCTCGCTTTACCACGGTGCGTAGCACGGCCCGCAAATCTCCCTCTGCCGTATTGCGCACGGGCTTATTGCCGATGATTGGCAGCACGTCCTTTTCGAAGCAGCGGCGCAACTCGGCGTTGCCGTCCGCGCGCGCCACTCCATCCTGTATCCAGGCATCGAACATCGCGCGAATTGGTAGGTTGTCGGCTTCTTGGCGCGCGGCCTCAGCAATCGTGGCCTCCACCTTGGCTTGCGCTTCGATTTTGGCGGCGCGTTTGGCGTCGGTCGGCTTCACGCCGTCTTTTACCAGCGTCCGCGCTCTGTCGCGCTCGGCACGAATGGCCTCTAGGCTAACAGTGGGCCATGCGCCGCAGTAATGCCACGATTTCTTGCCATCCCATTTGAAGCCATAGCGAAATGGGATAGACACGCTCCCGTCGCCCGCCACTCGTACATCACCAAACAGCCCGTCCCCATCGCCTAATGCATCGCCTTTCCACTCAGCCGGGATGGCTTCCAGCTCCTTGATGGTCCAGCGGCGGCCTTTGCCTTGTCGGGGGTAACGTGTCATGCGAATGTCCAATGGGTACACCGATGGGTACACCGTAACACGGCTATTGCCGTACGTCAACGGACGTGACAGAACGATTGAACTTACTTAACTGATTGATTTTAAATGTTATAATTGTCCACTGAGATCCGCTTATGTTCAGGTAAGTCCATCCCTTAACTTCATGGGGTGCAAGGGGTAGAGTGTTCGAATCACTCCGTCCCGACCAATAAATACAAGGCCTGTAGTGATAACAGTCACTTACAGGCATTTTCATTTGTAAGCTTGTACCCGCTTTGTACCCCACTTTGTACCCCACCGTTACCCTACCCGGCAGAGTTTCCACTTAAAAGTCCAAATACTGTCTTCACGAACGGCGCCACCTCGCACCATGAAGTGGTGCGCCAAAATGATTCAGACGGCTGAAGTTTCCAATGAACATGTATGTTCGATAAATTTCTGCGAGATCGTCAACATTGCTGTTTTTTTTCGGCAAAAAGCACAAATCCAAATGACGAATGCCCTGCTTGAAATTTATTTGTGCAATGCACAAATAAATTCTTGACTAATATTAGTAAACCCCTACAATAGCATTTGTTGCAACGCACAATTCATCCCGTACTGCTAAGCAATACTGTATAACCCAAGGAGGTTTCCATGTTTACAATCCCAGAACAGTTTTCCAGCGCCACCAAAGCAAACTTTGAAGCGCAAATCGCCATGATCACGGCCCTGACAAATAAAGCATTTGAAAGTGTTGAGAAAGTTGTTGATTTGAACATGAATGCAGCCAAGGCATCGCTGGAAGAATCTACCGTTGCTGCAAAACAACTGCTATCCGCAAAAGATCCACAGGAATTTTTCTCCTTGACAACCGCGCAAACCAAGCCGACTGCAGAAAAGGCTTTGGCATATGGTCGCCATTTGGCAAGCATCGCATCAGCCGCGCAAGCTGAATTTACCAAAACTGCAGAAACACAAATTGCTGAAACCAATCGCAAGGTGCTGTCCTTGATTGAGGAAGTCACAAAGAACGCACCTGCAGGTTCTGAAAATGTAGTTGCCATGATTAAGACAGCAATCGGTAACGCCAGTGCCGGTTACGAGCAACTGACCAAAACCACGAAGCAAGCGGTTGAAACACTGGAATCCAACATCAACACCGCTGCGAGCAAATTTTCCGAGGCAACCAGCAAGGCAAGCGGGGCCGCAAAGAAATAATTACACAAGTCAGGCAACCGCCAGTCGGATTGGTGCCAGTCACACTTGCCAAATGCCCCGTAGTTACGGGGCATTTTTTATGCATGGGCAATACCTAAGCACCATCGCCATCGCCATCGCCAAACCAGACTGTGTTCTCGTAGAATACGCAATAGCACAAAAGTCGCTACTCTAGCGATCTGCCACTGCCGAAGCATTGCGTTCGGACAGTTTGTTCGGAAATGATGTTCAGGAGATCCAGATGCTATCCCGCATTCGTTTTTTACTAAACGCAGGCGGTCGCGATGCGGCGCTGTTATGGTATGCATTACGTCAGCCTGAAACCCCGGCAACCATCAAGATTGGCGCAATTTTGCTGGCGTTATACGTTATCAGCCCGCTCGATGTCATCCCCGATCTGATCCCGGTATTGGGCTGGTTAGATGATGCAACGCTACTTGCCTTCGGAATACCATTGCTACTCAGGAAAGTGCCGGCGGATATCCGACAAGCCGCTGAAAACAGCTGTAAATACCGTCCAGGAAAAGCAAAGTAAGCTCATGTCGCCCTGAGTCGTCAATAAAAAATGCCTTGCAAGAATTATTTGCAAGGCATTTTGATTGGCCGGTGCGAATTACCGACCATCTATCATCCCTCGCCCAGATAAGCCTCCTTGACTTTCGGGTCGTTCAGCATGTCTTTTGCATCCCCGCTCATGGTGATGTAGCCGGAATCCATCACATAACCGCGATGCGCGGCCTGCAGGGCAAGCTTCGCATTTTGCTCCACCAGCAGGATGGTGATGCCCTGGGCCGATACGTTGCGGATCACCTCAAAGATCTTCTCGACCATGATCGGTGACAGCCCCATCGACGGCTCATCGAGCAGCAACAAATTGGGATGAGACATCAAGGCGCGCGCCATCGCGAGCATTTGCTGCTCGCCGCCCGACAGGGTTCCTGCCATCTGCGATGCGCGTTCTTTCAAGCGGGGAAATACGCCAAACCATTTGTCGATATCGGCCTCGATACCGGCCTTGTCGTTGCGGGTAAAGGCTCCCATCATCAAGTTTTCCTTGATGCTCATGCGGGTAAAAACGCCCCTGCCCTCCGGTACCATGGCCAAGTTATTCCTGACCAGCTTGAACGACTCCTTCCCCTTGATCGAGGCGCCCATGTAATGCATGTCACCCTCCACCTTGCAGGCGGGCAAGGTGCCGGTAATCGCCTTGAGGGTGGTGGTCTTGCCGGCGCCATTGGCTCCGATCAGAGTGATCAATTCGCCTTTATTGACCTCAAGGTCGATGCCCTTGACAGCTTGAATGCCGCCGTAGGCAACTTTCAGATTGATGATTTTAAGTACATTTGCAACCATTAATGGCCACCTCCCAAATACGCCTCGATAACGGCTGGATTCTTCTGGATTTCCGCAGGAAGTCCTTCTGCGATTGGTTTGCCGTAATCCAGCACAGTGAGTCGATCACAAAGTCCCATCATCAGTTTGACATCGTGCTCGATAAGCAGAATAGTCTTGCCTTCGGCCTTGATTTTCACCAGCAATTCACGCAAACCCAGCTTCTCGGTTGCATTCATGCCGGCAGCCGGTTCATCCAGAGCAAGCAATTGCGGATCAGTAGCTAGTGCACGCGCAATTTCCAGGCGGCGCTGGTCGCCATAAGAAAGATGACGCGAAGTACGGTCTGCAAACTTCGCAATGCCGACGAACTCCAGCAACTCCATGGCCCGGGCGCGGATTTCCTGCTCTTCCCTGCGCGCTGCCTTATGGCGCAAAACCGCGCCCAGCACACCCTGATGGGTACGTACATGGCGCCCCACCATGACATTTTCGAGTGCAGTCATTTCGCTGAAGAGCCGGATATTCTGGAACGTGCGCGCAATTCCCGCCTTGGCTACCTCATGCGGCGCAGAAGGGGAGTAAGGCTTGCCAGCCAGTTCAAACGAGCCGGTATCGGGCTGATACAAGCCGGTGATGACGTTGAAGAAAGTGGTCTTGCCGGCACCGTTAGGGCCAATCAAACCATAGATCTGCCCCTTGGCAATCTTGATATTGACATTCGACAGGGCTTGCAAGCCGCCAAAACGCTTGTTAACACCGGCAATTTTTAAAATTATTTGTTCGCTCATCAGTGTTCTCCTTATGCAGCAACTACGCCGGTTGCACGCCCTGGCTTATCGATATCCGCATCAGGCCTGTCCTCGTGCTTTGGCGCTGGCCACAATCCGGCAGGACGGTTAAGCATGATCAGAACCATGGCCAGGCCATACAGCAATTGGCGCAGAATTTCAGCATCTATGATCACATGGCCGAACAGCAGCTTCTGAACCGGCTCAACCACATGGCGCAACACTTCCGGCAAGGCTGCAAGAATGATGCTGCCCAGTATCACGCCCGGAATATGCCCCATGCCACCCAGCACCACCATTGCCAAAATGATGATGGACTCCATCAAGGTAAAAGATTCCGGAGAAACGAAGCCCTGAAAAGCCGCAAACATCGAACCCGAGATGCCGCCAAAAGACGCACCCATCGAGAACGCCAGCAGCTTGATGTTGCGGGTATTAATGCCCATGGCTTTGGCAGCGATCTCATCTTCGCGAATGGCAACCCAGGCACGGCCAAGACGTGAGTGTTGCAGGCGGGAAGTAATCAGGACGATGATGATGCACAAGGCCAGAAACAGAAAATAGTAGGCATTTACCGAAGGCATAGAAAAACTGCCGATTTTTACCGTTGCCACCGAACCAGCCTCACCGGCCAGAGAAACGCCGAAAATCCGGATCGGCTCAATCATGTTGATGCCTTGTGGCCCGTTGGTGATATTCACCGGTCCATTCAGGTTATTGAGGAAAATACGAATAATCTCGCCGAAGCCAAGGGTCACAATCGCCAGATAATCGCCGCGCAGCTTGAGCGTGGGAGCACCCAGCAAGGCGCCGAAAAATGCCGCCACTGCTGCGGCAATCGGGACAATCATCCAGACCGAAAGATGGATGCCGTTTTGCGCGATTTCAGGACCGAATACCGTCATCAGAAAATTGCCGACCGACGGGTACTGGTTCACAAACGATTCCAGCACTACCGCAAACTGGGGCGAAGCCAGCAAGGCGGTGGTATAAGCGCCAACCGCGTAAAAAGCGATATAACCCAGATCCAGCAAGCCGGCAAAGCCGACCACAATGTTCAGGCCCAGCGCGAGCATGATGTAGAGCAGCGCAAAATCAATGATGCGCACCCAGGAATTACCATAGTTGGCGGCAAAAAAAGGAAATGCGATCGCAACAACAGCCAGGATGGCAAAGCTGATGTAAGCCTTGGTCGGATTCTTCTTGAGGTCGAAGTTAAGTGCCATGAAGTTCCCCTTTAAGCGCGATCAGCCACGCGTTCGCCCATGATCCCGGACGGACGCAATGTCAATACTATAATCAGCACGATGAAAGCAAAAATATCCTGATAGTGGCTGCCCAGGAAGCCGCCCGTCAGATCGCCGATATAACCGGCACCCAGGCTTTCAATCACGCCCAGCAGAATCCCGCCCAGCATCGCACCGTAGATATTGCCGATGCCGCCCAGCACCGCTGCGGAAAATGCCTTCAAGCCCGGCAAGAAGCCCATCGCGAATTGTGCCGAAGAGTAATTGGCACCCCACATCACACCCGCTACTGCCGCCAGCGCAGCACCGATGGCGAATGTGGCCACAATGACCTTATTGGCATCAACACCCATCAAGCCGGCCACCCGCGGGTTCTCCGAAGTGGCGCGCATGGCACGCCCCATCTTGGTTTTTTCAACCAAGAAGACCAAACCCACCATTGCCACAGCAGCCAAGGCCAGCAACATGACCTGGGTTTGGGAGATCAGCGCACCGCCGATATGAATCGGCTCGCTCGGCATCACCTGCGGAAAAGGCAGCGGACTGCGGCCCCATATCATCATGGCAAAAGTCTGCAACAGAATGCCGATACCGATAGCGGTAATCAGTGGCGCCAGGCGCGGCGCATTGCGCAGGCGCCGATAAGCAACGCGCTCAATCAATACGTTGACAATCACGCACACCGGTATTGCGGCCGCAATTGCGATCACCAGCTTGAAGATGCCCGGCATGTCTGGTGCTGCAGTTTGAATCATCTTGAGAACAGTCAGGCCGACCATTGCACCAATCATCAATACTTCGCCATGGGCGAAATTGATCAGACTGAGAACGCCATACACCATGGTGTAGCCAAGAGCGATCAGGGCATACATGCTGCCGAGTACCAGTCCGTTAATGATTTGTTGGATAAGAATATCCATAAATTCAAGCTCCCCTAGAAAACCGTAATTGAGTTGTTCTGCGGTTTACTGGCGATCGCAGCATTATGTGCGACTGCAGCAAAAACCGTTCCTAATAATAAAAACGGCACCCGGGAGTAAACCTCTTGGGTGCCGTAATAGGCTTTTTGCCGCTTATCCAATCAACCTTTTCACTACTGCCGGGGCATTGAGGATGTGTCCAATGTACATATATGTCTCCTTGTCTTGCGTTTGGTCTAAACGCTTTTTTAATATCTGAACACCCTCTTTTGGGGAGCATCCAAATTAGTAGGGCGCGATTTACAGAACCTGGATAATAAAGCAGGCCACTTCAGCGCAGATTTTGCACTACGTTGATGCTACTCCACTACCCGCACATTACACTGCAATTACGATGTGCGGATAAAAACAGCCGCTCTCGTGCGGTAGATATGATAATAAGAAATTCAATAAACAATATATGGAAAATTCAAGCTTATCCTGAACATAGTTCCGCAAAACTTAATCAACGGCATTGCCGATCACGGATTGCCCAGGCCTTTTGGCATCGGGAAGGTAACATGCTCTTTAACGCCATCCAGATGCTTCACGTTCTTTGCTCCCAGCGCTGTCAGTCGGTCGATTACAGCCTGTACTAATACTTCGGGAGCGGATGCGCCCGCAGTTACTCCGATCCGTCTCTTGCCAGCCAGCCAGCCGGGGTCGATTTGCGAAGCGTTGTCCACCATGTGCGCTACGGTGCCTTTCTTTTCGGCGACTTCACGCAGGCGATTCGAGTTGGAACTGTTCGGACTACCGACGACAATCACCACATCAACCTGCGGCGCCATGAATTTGACCGCCTCCTGGCGGTTGGTGGTGGCATAGCAAATATCGCCCCTCTTCGGCTCTACGATAAGCGGAAAACGGTTGCGCAATGCGGCAATAATATCGGCCGTATCATCCACGGAAAGCGTGGTTTGCGAAACATAGGCCAGCATGTCCGGCCTTTGCACAGTAAGGGCGGCAACATCGGCTACGGTTTCCACCAGATGCATCCCCTGCTCGGTTTGCCCCATCGTGCCCTCCACTTCGGGATGTCCATGATGACCGATCATGATAATTTCACGCCCTTCGCGCCGCATTTTTGCCACTTCCATGTGTACCTTGGTTACCAAAGGACAGGTCGCATCAAAAACAGTCAGACCGCGTGCGGTAGCCGCTTCACGCACCGCCCTGGAGACGCCGTGCGCGGAAAAAATCACGATATTGCCGGTCGGTACGTCGTCCAGCTCCTCGATGAAAATCGCTCCCTTGCCGCGCAAATCTTCCACCACATAAGCGTTATGCACGATTTCATGACGCACATAAATCGGCGCACCGAACTGCAGCAGCGCCCGCTCCACGATTTCAATGGCGCGATCGACGCCGGCGCAAAAACCGCGTGGCTGCGCCAGCAGAATTTCCTTCTCGTCCATCACATGATTCCAATAATTCTGACTTCAAATTTCAGTGACTGCCCGGCCAGCGGGTGATTGAAGTCGAACAAGGCGCCGTCGTCATCGATCGATCGCAAAACACCGGCAAAACGCCCGCCGCCGGGTGCCGCAAATTCCACCAGGTCGCCGATCGCATATTGCGCATCTTCGGGGGAGTTTTCCTGCAGGGCCGCTTTCGAAACGCGCTGGATCAAATCCGGGTTGCGCGGGCCAAACGCCTGCTCCGGCGACAATGCAAAGGTTTGATGCGTGCCCTCCGGCAATCCGATCAGGCAGGACTCGAGAAACGGTGCCAGCTGCCCCTTGCCCAACTGCAAAGTTGCAGGATTATCCTGGAAAGTAGTGACAATATCCTGATCATCCATCGATGCCAAACGATAGTGCAACGTCAGGTAAGCTGCGTCGGTGACGACTGGAGTAAGTGTGCTGGACATGTGAAACTCGTGGTAATTGAAAAGAAGCTGGTATTGTAAGCCAGCTTTATGACTGCTAACGCATCTGCAGACAAACCCGACCGTTCAAGGAAACCCCACATGGCGATTACGGATTGGCCCGAAGATCAGCGCCCGCGCGAACGGTTGATCAAGCATGGGCCGCAAAAACTCTCGGATGCCGAATTGCTCGCGGTTTTCTTGCGCATCGGCGTCGCCGGCAAAAGTGCAGTCGATCTGGGGCGCGAAATGATTGCACATTTCGGCTCGCTGAATGGCCTATTTTCGGCCCGGATCAGCGAATTCTCCGTCATCAACGGCCTCGGGCCGGCCAAATTTGCACAATTGCAGGCAGTTCTGGAACTGGCCAGACGTGCGCTGGCTGAAGAACTGCAGGCCGGCGTCGCGCTCGGTTCGCCGCAAGCAGTGCGTCACTATCTGCAGCTGCTGCTGGGTAACAAGCAATACGAGTCGTTCGCGGTGTTGTTTCTGGATGTCAAAAATCGCCTGATTGCTTCCGAGGAACTGTTTCGCGGCACGCTCACGCATGCCAGCGTCTATCCGCGCGAGGTGGTGAAAGTTGCGCTGGCGCACAATGCAGCAGCCATCATCCTGGCCCATAACCATCCATCCGGTACGCCTGAACCCAGCGCCGCCGATCATCTACTCACGCGCACGCTCAAACAAACGCTGGAACTGGTGGACGTGCGGGTACTGGATCACTTTATCGTCGCCGGACGCCAGATTCACTCATTCGCGGAACATGGGCAATTGTAACCGCCGCATCTCGGATGCACAAAGTATAGGGTATGCAAAATAATACTGAACTTATGGGACATATATAATGAAATTAAATTTATACATGCACCAGTATATTGAAATGGAGGGTGTTTCACACGGATCCAGCGGGCACATGCAAATCCGGCACATTCCAATTGTTAAATAATAAAATTAAAAATGACACATTTTA
>NZ_AVCC01000014.1 GCF_000622895.1 Herminiimonas sp. CN | reverse complement strand
TAAATAATAGCAAATTCACAATATTCTTCCGCGATGCATGAACGGCCCACAAACGGCGACAGGCAAGCTGCCTATTTATGCTTTTCCCGCACGGTTGCGGCTTTCTTGTCTTCCAGGATGGCATCGTTGACTTTTTCAAAATTGGCGCGGGCGACTTCAAGATTCTGGGTCGCAAGAGTCGACGCCTCCCGGAACGCCGCGCCCCAGACATTGAACAGATCGGTCATCGGCCCCATCAGGCTGCCATCACCTTTTTTTCCCGGCATTGTTGTCGGTAACGACATCAATTGCGCGTTGCTGGCATGTTCGAAGTACTGTTCCATGGTTTTTTCGACCTGGCTCTGCATTTCATGACAGATTTGCAGCATGTCTTTCTGGCACTTGATAACGCAATCCGGCGTGTGCGAGAGAAAACTCGATTGCAGCAAAGCCATTTGCTTGGTATCGCGGCTGTTCACCAGCGCCTGCGCAAACTGCATTTGCTCGTTGAACAGCGCATGGGCTGCAGTCAGAACCACCTGATCGATTTTTTCAGTGCCGCTTAATACGGTTTCCGCCAACTGCTGGGTTGCATGCAATTGGTTTTGACATGAATCGCTTATGGCGCTTACGGGATTTTCCATAACGCTGCTCCTAGGAAATGATGAAATTCAGACGCGGCATTCCGCAACAAACGAGAATCCGGCCATCGGAAGAGATAGCAGTCTGGCATTTGCATAGCGACGCGGTTTGAGCGATATCAAAAATTGATGGGAAAATCGCCGCTGCAGCCAAAAACGCCCATCGCCATATTTGACATTAATCAACGAGGCCGGTAGCAGGCCAAGTTACTGTTTTTAGAGATTTTGCACATCAACCAAGGAGTTCGACATGTCGTTCAAGACCATTCTCGTACACGTTGACGAGTCAAAGCAGGCAGCAGAATGCATCCGGATTGCGAGCGAAATCGCACTGATTGAAAACGCCCACCTGATCGGGGCGGCAATGACCGGCGTATCCCGTTACCTGTACCGCGACAAAAGCATCGTCGACAACGATCCGGGTCTGATTTCGCACATGACGTTTCTGCGCGATCGTGCCGAACGGGCGCTGCAGCAATTCGAACCGCTGGCGCAAAAAATCGGCGTCAGTTCGTTCGAGCAGAGGGTGATCGATGACGAGGCTGCCGGCGGCATTTGCCTGCAGGCCCGGTACAGCGATCTGGTGGTGATTGGACAAATCGATCCGGACGCGCCATCGCCCACCGTGCTGTCGGATTTCCCCGAATATGTACTGCTCAATTCCGGCCGCCCGGTGCTGGTGATTCCTTATGCCGGACACTTTGAAACAATCGGCAAGCGCATCCTGATCGCCTGGGATGGCAGCAAGGAAGCCACGCGCGCGGTGACCAATGCGATCCCGTTCTTGAAACGGGCCGAGATCGCCCATGTCGTGATATTCGACTATGACGCCAGGAACGATACCCACGGCGGCCAGCCCGGCGCCGATATCGCGCTGTACCTGGCACGCCACGGCGTCAAGGTCGAAGTGTCGCTGCACGCTACCGGCATCAACCTGAGCCGGCGTATGGTGGACAGCAAAACCGGCGAGGCACAACAACCTACCGGCATGGATATCGGCAACAGCCTGCTGTCGCTGACCAGCGACATGAATGTGGACATGCTCGTCATGGGCGGCTACGGTCATTCGCGCTTTCGCGAAACCATGCTCGGCGGCGTCACCCGCACCCTGATGCAATCGATGACGGTGCCGGTGCTGATGTCGCATTAGAACCACTGGCAAACAGCCGAGCTCGATAGCCGAATCCGGCGCAAAGCCGGACGCAAAACTGGACCACATACATGCCCGGCGCCCTGCCTTTCCAGGAGCGGCGCCTGGCTTTGTCGCGCCGCACGGCCTGGCTCATATTCGATACTCAACCCGCAAATACGTCTGCAGCAGCTTGACCTGGCGTAATGCCTCGATCAGAACCCGCTGATCGATCTCGTTGAGCGCATGAGGGTTGATCCGGTTCGGGTCTTCGTGGCTGCCGGCGGGGCGATTGAGCTGGCCGCGGATACGGATGGTCTGAATGAAATGGAAGGCGGCAACATCGGCCTCGATCGCGGCCGGATTGCGCCGCGCCTTCGCCCCGCCCAGCAACAGGCGCTGGGCGGTATTGGTGGCGCGCACGCCATGCGCCAGCGAAAAAATGCGGCCGATGTCCACAAACAGCCGGGCCGCGCGCTTCTTCAGGTCGATAGTCCCGCCGAATTTGCCGCCATCGGTGACAAAGCGTGACAGAACGCCCAGAGGAACCGAGGTTTCCAGTGCGATATTGGCCATCAGGCGCAGAAACAACGGATTATCCCGGCACAGTGCAAACAAGTAATCGCGCAAGGTTTCTGCCAGTGCGGCATCGCCATACAGCGGGCGCAAATCGAAAAAGATGCTGGCATGCAGCAACGCATGGCGATCCGGTGCGCAAATCCAGGTCGCAAAACGATTTTTCCACTCATCCAGAGTCAGACACCACTGGGGATTGCGCGCCATGATGTCACCCTCGCACAGAGGAAAACCGCACGCGTCCAGCCCCACATTGACGGTCGATGCGAACTGCAGCAGCGCATTGCGCAGCGCCGCGACCGCGGCCGCATCGGCGCCCGCGGGCGGCACAAAAATGATGCCATTGTCCTGATCGGTGGAAAAGGTCTGCTCCTGCCGTCCTTCCGAGCCGAAAGCCAGCCAGCAATAGCGCACTTCCTGCCCATCCGGCAGCACCGGTGCGCCGACAATGCGCATCAGTTGTACCAGCACCCGGTCATTGAGCGCCGACACCAGAGCCGTGATCTGCTCGGCGCTCATGCCGTAACGAAACAGGCCGCTGCAGGTAGTGCGGATGCCATCGACCGCATTGCGCAGCGCGGTAATCGACGTTGCCCGCTCGATCGGCGCTTCCAGATGGCCAAAACCGGTGCGCTGCAGCACGAACAGGTCACGCTCCGAAATCACGCCGACCAGCGCGCCGTCCTCCGAAACGACCGGCATGTGGCGAACCGAGCGGCTGGCCATCTCCAGCGCGGCCTCGGCCACCGAACTGGTCAGCGGCAGGCATATCGGCGCCGGCGTCATGACTTCCCTGACCGGCTGCGCCAGATCCAGGCCAGGCGCCAGAACCCGCCGCAGCGTATCGGACTCGGTCAGGATGCCTGCCACACGCCCGGCTTCGGTCACGATCACCGAACCGATGCGGTGCTGCGTCATCAGCGCAATCGCGGCATTCACGCTATCGGACACGTCCACCGTCAGCGGGCTTTGCTTGATCAGGCTACTCAAGGGCTGAAACTTGATCTGGACAGCGATGCGGTTGGATTCGATATCGCTGGCGATATCGTGCATCAGCCGTTCGTGATGGCGCCAGCATTGGGCGACGGCCCAGCGCAGCACCGCCGGTTCGTCCAGCAGTGCCGCAATCCCGGCCGGCGCCAGCGACCAGCATTCGCAATCCTCGGCGGCAATATAGGTTTCAAGCGATTCGCGCAACGCTAGCCCAAGGTCGGGCGGCAGCAGCGTGCCGGGGCCGAGCAGTGCGCCGTTGCCATTTTCGATCGATGGGCTGCGCACCGAAACTCGGCCCTGGCGCAGCATCAGGATGCTGCGCTGCCCGTTCTGCAGCCGGGCATCAAGGATCGGTACCCCGACGCTAAAGCGAACCAGGTACGCCGCGTCGAACAGCTGCCGCAACCGTTCCGGCAGCAAGTCGGAAAACGGTGCAAGGCCTGCCACTCGGGCAAGCTCCTGTTCGGTCAGGGAGGATTCGGTCTGGCGCATAGGATCGGCCCGCACATGAATAACTGCAGCTGAGACAGCGTTTATAAATAAGGAGCACTCCAGGAGTATGACCAATATTACAGTATTTGCCGCACGTATTTACTGCCGGCGAACAATTACACAGCATAGTATAAAACCGGAGCCCGGCCCGAACCCGGAGCGGCAATCTGCCGATCCCATGATTGCGCACAAAGTAAGTGTGAAGTAAGTAATTAAAGATAGCCTGACTGCGGGACACTATTGCGATGGCGATTTCAAGCAGCGCTTTAGTTCAAACGACAGCAGGCGGACCGATAACTTTCCTGCGTCAACGTCTCTATTAATTCGACCTCGTGGGTTGATAACATAACTATAGGAGATTTCAAAAATGGAAGATGATCTTGTTAAAAAGATAAAATCCAGCCCTAACTATCAAAAACTTGTTTCAACCCGCTCAAGTTACGGCTGGACCCTCACCTGGCTGATGATGATCGTGTATTACGGCTTCATCGTGCTGATCGCATTCGACAAGGAACTGCTCGCCACCAAAATGGGCGCCGGCGTGATGACCTGGGGCATGCCGATCGGGCTTTTCGTGATCGTATTTACCGTCATCATCACAGGCATCTACGTTCGACGCGCCAATAGCGAGTTCGATGATCTAACCGCTGCAATCCGCAAAGAGGTGCTGTAATGTCGAACATAAAACGAATCTTCGGTGCATTGGCACTGTTTTCCCTGGCGGGCGCCGCGTATGCAGCCGGCGCCGATCTCGGTCAGGCTGTAAAGCAGCCGACCAACTGGACGGCAATCACCATGTTTGCCGTGTTTGTCATCTTCACCCTGTTCATCACCAAATGGGCTGCGGCCAAGACCAAGTCCGCCGCCGATTTCTACACCGCGGGCGGCGGCATCACCGGTTTCCAGAACGGCCTGGCGATTGCCGGCGACTACATGTCGGCGGCGTCGTTCCTGGGTATTTCGGCAGCGGTGTATGCCAACGGCTATGACGGCCTGATCTACTCGATCGGCTTTCTGGTCGGCTGGCCGGTGATTACCTTCCTGATGGCGGAACGGCTGCGCAACCTCGGCCGCTTCACCTTCGCCGACGTGGCCGCCTATCGCTTCTCGCAAACCCCGATCCGTGTCTTTGCCGCCTCCGGCACGCTGGTGGTGGTGGCGTTTTACCTGATCGCGCAGATGGTCGGCGCCGGTCAATTGATCAAGCTGCTGTTCGGCCTCGAATACTGGATCGCGGTCGTCATCGTCGGCACGCTGATGATGGTGTACGTACTGTTCGGCGGCATGACCGCAACCACTTGGGTGCAGATCATCAAGGCCGTCATGTTGCTGGCCGGCGCCAGCTTCATGGCTTTCGTCGTGATGTCGCAATTCCATTTCAGCCCGGAAGCGCTGTTCGCCAAATCGGTCGAAATCCATGAAAAGAAAGACGCCATCATGGGGCCTGGCACCTTCATCAAGGATCCGATTTCAGCCATCTCGTTCGGTATGGCCCTGATGTTCGGCACTGCCGGCCTGCCGCACATCCTGATGCGCTTCTTCACCGTGCCAAGCGCCAAGGAAGCACGCAAATCGGTATTCTGGGCCACCACCTGGATCGCTTACTTCTATATCCTGACTTTCATCATCGGTTTTGGCGCCATCGTTCTGGTCAGCACCAATCCGGAATTCAAGGATGCGGCCGGCAAGCTGTTGGGCGGCAATAACATGGCGGCGATCCACCTGGCCAATGCAGTGGGTGGCAACGTCTTCCTCGGCTTCATCTCGGCGGTTGCGTTCGCAACCATCCTGGCTGTGGTAGCAGGCTTGACGCTGTCGGGCGCCTCGGCGGTGTCGCATGACCTGTATGCAACCGTGATCAAAAAAGGCCAGGCAACCAGCGCCAACGAATTGCGGGTATCGCGCATCACTACCGTGGTCCTGGGCATTATTGCGGTGGTGCTGGGTATCGCGTTCGAGAAACAGAACATCGCCTTCATGGTGTCGCTGGCATTCGCGATTGCCGCCTCCGCCAACTTCCCGGTATTGTTCATGTCGGTGCTGTGGAAAGATTGCACCACGCGCGGCGCCACCATCGGCGGCTTCCTCGGCCTGATTACCGCAGTTGGCCTGACGGTGGTGTCGAAATCAGTCTGGGTTGACGTACTGGGTCACCAAAATGCAATGTTCCCATACACCTCGCCGGCACTGTTCTCGATGACCGCCGGCTTCGTCGGCATCTGGCTGTTCTCGATCCTCGACACCAGCGATCGGGCCCGTCTGGACCGCGAAGGCTACGAAGCGCAGAAAGTGCGTTCGGAAACCGGCATCGGTGCTGCCGGCGCTTCCGGTCACTAAAATCCTATGTGAGCAGACAGCCCCGGAAAGCGATTTCCGGGGCTTTTTTAATCTGTGCAGGCGGTGCAAGTTTGACGCTCGCGGCACTTTTAAGGCAATATCAATCTCACCTCAAGCCCGGCTGCCAAGGATATTCCATGTTGCAACGCCCCCTCACCGGCCAGCGCTTTGCCGCCATCTTCGTGCTGGGCTGGCTGCTGTTCAATTATCCGCTGCTGGCGCTGTTTAGCGATGCCAGTACCTGGTTCGGCATCCCGGTTTTGTATGCGTACCTGTTTGCTAGCTGGGCGCTGATTATCGGTTTGCTGGCCTATCTTGCCGAACGCACGTCGCTCCCCGCCAGCCATGCCGCCGGCGACGCTGCCACACTGACCGGAAAAGACTGAAATGCTGCAAGGCTGGGTCATCGTGCTGGCATCATTCGCCTACCTGGGCGTACTGTTTGCCATCGCCTACTACGGCGACAAGCGCGCCGACGCCGGCGCCAGCATCATCAACAATCCGACCATTTACGCGCTATCGCTGGCGGTGTATGCGACTTCCTGGACCTTCTTCGGCAGCGTCGGGCGCGCGGCGGCAAACGGCATCGGATTTCTGCCGATCTATCTGGGTCCGACGCTGATGATCGCGCTGTGGTGGATGGTGTTGCGCAAGATCATTCGCATCAGCAAAGCCAACCGCATCACCTCGATTGCCGACTTCATCGCATCCCGCTACGGCAAGAGTGCATTGCTGGGCGGGCTGGTGACGATTATTGCGGTAGTCGGCATCGTGCCGTATATCGCGCTCCAGCTGAAGGCGGTTTCGGCCAGTTTTACCGTGCTGCTGCATTATCCGGGCATCATGACCGGCCGCACCGAGGCCGGCCCGGTCTGGAGCGACACCACGCTGTATATTGCGTTGCTGCTGGCAACCTTCACCATCCTGTTCGGCACCCGCCACCTGGACGTGGCGGAGCGGCACGAGGGCATGGTGGCCGCCATCGCGTTCGAATCGATCGTCAAGCTGGTAGCCTTCCTGGCGGTCGGCATCTTCGTTACCTTTTTCATGTATGACGGTTTTGGCGACCTGTTCAAGCAGGCCGCGCTGGTGCCGCAATTGCAAAAATTGCTGACCGTCGGCGGCGCTAACGGCAGCATCGCCTTCGGCAGCTGGGCTTCGCTGATCCTGCTGTCGATGCTGTCATTGCTGTTCCTGCCGCGCCAGTTTCAGATCGCAGTGATTGAAAACATCGATGAACGTCACCTCAATCGCGCCATCTGGCTGCTGCCGCTGTATCTGCTGATCATCAACATCTTCGTGCTGCCGATTGCGTTTGGCGGCATCATGCACTTCCCGGACGGCAGCATCGATGCCGACATGTTCGTGCTGGCGTTGCCGATGCTGACCCAGCAGCAGGGTTTGACGCTGCTGGTATTCATCGGCGGCCTGTCGGCTGCGACCGGCATGATCATCGTCGAAAGCATCGCATTGAGCACCATGGTCTGCAACGACCTGGTGATGCCGCTGCTGTTGCGCAGCGCATCATTCCGGCGCAACCGGCATGCCGATCTGAACAAGCTGCTGCTGAATATCCGGCGTGGCGCGATCGTGCTGCTGATGATGCTCGGTTATGCGTATTTCCGGCTGGCTGGCGAAGCCTATGCACTGGTTTCGATCGGCCTGATTTCATTTGCGGCGGTGGCCCAGTTCGCACCGGCGATGCTGGGCGGAATCTACTGGAAAAACGGCACCTTGGGCGGCGCGCTGAGCGGTTTATGCGCGGGCTTTGCGCTCTGGCTGTACACCTTGCTGCTGCCTTCGTTTGCACAATCCGGCTGGCTGTCCGCGAGTTTTATCGAGATCGGGCCGTTCGGCATCGAATGGCTGAAGCCGCGCCAGCTATTCGGCCTGACCGGACTGGATCAAGTCTCGCACGCGCTGTTCTGGAGTTTGCTGGCCAATCTCGGCGCGTATGTCGGCGTCTCGCTGACCGGGCGCCAGAATGCAGTCGAAAAGGCGCAGGCGATCCTGTTTGTCGATGCCCGCGCCCACGGCACACGGTTGTGGCGCGGCAGCGCCCCGGTCGAAGTGCTGGCCGATGTATTGCGGCGTTTTCTGGGCGCCGCCCGCGCCGAGGAGTTGCTGGCGCAATACAGCCGGCAGCGCGGCCTCAAAAACCTGCAAATGGCCGATGCCGAGCTGGTGCATTACGCCGAAATTCAGCTGGCCGGTGCCATTGGCGCGGCTTCGGCGCGCGCGATGATAGCGTCGGTGGTCGATGAAGAACCGCTCGGGATGGAGGAAGTGATGGCAATCCTGAACGAAACCTCGCAAGTGATCGCCTACAGCCGCCAGCTGGAACAAAAGTCGCGCGAACTGGAGCAAGCCTCGAGCGAACTCCAGGCCGCCAATGCCAGGCTGACCGAACTGGACCATTTGAAGGACAATTTCATCTCGACCATCACGCATGAACTGCGCACACCGCTGACATCGATTCGCGCTTTCTCCGAAATACTGCGCGACAACCCCGATCTGGCAGCCGCCAAGCGCAGTGAATATCTGGATATCGTGATCAAGGAAAGCGAGCGTCTGACGCGCTTAATCAACGACGTACTCGACCTGGCCAAGATCGGTTCCGGCAGCCCGGAATGGCATGCCGCAAAGCTCGATCTGAAGCAGGTGATTAACGATTCGCGCAGCGCCATCAGTCAGTTGCTGCAGGATAAAGGCATAGCCCTGACGCTTGAATTGCCGCCGCAGCCGGCCCCCATCGTGGCCGACCATGACCGCCTGATGCAGGTCATGCTCAATCTGCTGTCGAATGCAGTCAAGTTCTGCGACCCGGCCCAGGGCCACATTCACGTCAGCCTGACTATGCTTGATAATGCGTGGCAGGTAGCGGTCCGCGATAACGGCCCCGGGGTGCGGCAGCAAGACCAGGAGCTGATCTTCGACCGCTTCCGCCAGGGCGGCGACACGCTGACCGGCAAGCCGCAGGGCACCGGGCTGGGCTTGCCGATCAGCCGTGAAATCATCCATCATTTCGGTGGCCGGCTCTGGGTCCAATCCCGGCCGGGCGCAGGCGCAACCTTTGCGTTTACGCTACCACTGGCAGCCACGCCGGAGACACAAGATGCCCCATAAAATCCTGATTGTCGATGACGAACCGAACATCGTCATCTCGCTTGAATTCCTGATGCAGCAAAGCGGCTACGAAGTCGAAACCGCGCGCGACGGCGAAGAGGCGCTACAAAAAATAGTCTCTTTCCAGCCCGATCTGGTGCTGCTGGACATCATGCTGCCGCAACTCAACGGCTTCGAGGTATGCCAGAGAATCCGCGAAAACAGCCAGTGGAACCGGATCAAGGTCATCATGCTATCGGCCAAAGGGCGCGAAATAGAAATCAGCAAGGGGATTGCATTGGGAGCCGATGCCTATGTCACCAAACCGTTTTCCACCAAGGACCTGATCGTCCAGGTGCAACGCTTATTGGCCGGCGAATGATTGCAAAAACCCGTTTCTGGCTGGTGCTGGCGCTGCTGTATGCAACTGTACTGGGGGTGTTCTGTGCGCTGTACCTGGTTCTGTCGGCGAGTCTGGCGCCGCCGCAACAGGCAGTGCTGAACCAGTTGCTGGCTGCGCGCCTGCAACTGCTATTTGCACTGGCGCTGTTGCTGCTGCTGGGGCTGGGGATTGGCTTCAATGCGCTGTGGGAGCGTTATGTGCGTGCGCTGGCGCTGCTGGCGGAAGATGTAGCGATGTTCAGCAGCAATCCGGAGCATCGCGCCGCAATCCAGGGCGCGGCCGAAGTACGCGTTCTGGCCGGCAAACTCAACGCACTGGCAGCTACTTTTCAGGTGCTGCAGGGCGACGTTCAAGCCAAGATCGCGCAAGCCAACCGGGCGCTGGCGGAAGAAAAGAACCGGCTGGCGGCGTTGATGTCGGAACTGGCCCAAAGCGTACTGGTGTGCAACATCGAAGGCCGCATCCTGCTCTACAACACCCACGCCAGCGAATTGCTGGAAACGCACGATGCGACCGGCACCACGATCGGGCTGGGACGCTCGATTTTCGGCGTGATCGACCGCGCTCTGATCGTCCATGCACTGGAACAAATCCAGCACCAGCGCCAGCAAACTGCCGATCCGACTGCACGGCCGGTGTCCGACTTCGTTGCTACCCTGGCCAACGGCCAACTGGTGCGCGCCCACATGGCCCCGGTGCTGGATGGCATGAATACGCTCGACGGTTTCGTGCTGACGCTGGAAGACATCACCCGCAACGTCGCCGCCGAAAGCCAGCGCGACGCCTTGCTGCAGTCGCTGACCCAGGACACGCGCGCGGCGCTGGCCAATATCCGCGCTGCGCTGGAAACGATGCAGCACTTCCCCGACATGAGCAGCCAGAAAAGAAGCCAGTTCACCGCCGTCATCGATGCCGAGTCGCAGCGCCTGGCGCACCGGATCGACCTGGCTGAACAAGGTCAGGCCGATTACCAGAGCGACGCTTGGCGCCTCGAACAGATGCGCGGCGCCGACCTGATCGCCCTGCTGCAGCGGCGCATCGAAACGCCGACCCTGCGCATCGACAGCAACCGCAGCATCGATCCGGCGCTGTGGCTGAAGGTTGATAGCTATGCGCTAACGCAATCGCTGGCGTATCTGGCGCAACGTCTGGCCACCCATTGCAATGTCAACGCGCTGCATCTGGATCTGCAGCGCACCGAACGGCTGGCACTTTTGGACCTGGTCTGGCACGGTGCACCGGTGGCGGCCGAAACCCTGCGCTCATGGGAAAACACACCGCTTCAGTTAGGCGCCGCGAATCCGCCGCCGACCTTGAGCGCGGTAATTGCCGGCCAGGGCGGCGAAGCGGCCTATCAGTTCGATCCGATACAGCAGGCATCGCGCTACCGCCTGCTATTGCCGCTGGCGGCAGCGCGGGCTGCGCTCGATATCCGCCTGAAAAAATCGGCGCGGCCGGAATTTTACGACTTCAACCTGTTCCAGCAATCGGGCCAGAATGCGGCGCTGGACCAGCAATTGCTGTCGCAACTCAGTTACACGGTATTCGATACCGAAACCACCGGGCTGCAACCGGCCGCCGGCGACGAAATCATCTCGCTGGGCGCGCTGCATATCGTCAACGGCCGCCTGCTGTCGCACGAAAACTTCGATCAGCTGGTTCAGCCGAACCGCAAGCTCAGCGCAGAATCGATCGCCATCCACGGCATCAGCGATGCGATGCTGATCGATCAGCCGGCGATAGAAAAGGTGCTGCCGCAATTCCACCGCTTCGCCGAGGACACCATTCTGGTAGCGCACAATGCCGCGTTCGACATGCGTTTTCTGCAAATCCTGGAGACCAGAACCGGGGTCCGCTTCACCCAACCGGTGCTCGACACCCTGCTGCTGTCGCAAGTGATTCATCCGCAGCAGGAACAACACTCGCTGGAAGCAATCGCAATCCGCCTCGGGGTGGATATTGTCGGTCGCCATACCGCATTGGGCGACGCCATCGTCACCGCCGAAGTACTGCTCAGGATAATCCCATTACTGGCAGAAAAAGGCATTCTCACCCTGAAGCAGGCGCGCGACGCCGCGCAACAGACGCCTTACGCGCGGATCCATTATTAGGCCTCGGGATCGCGATACATACTGGCATTTGTATTTTTACATACCGCAGTAAATATCTGAAGAATATGCCACAAATATTGACATACTCCACAATTTATGCGAATTATTGCGATTCTTGGGCGATCCGCGCAGGAGAATTCCGGGATTAATGCACTGGCGTTACGCAAAAAATAGCCGGCAGGCCGCTCATATCGTAATGCCACAGCCCGAACAGGCCGATGCCGATCAGCAGCGCCGCAGCGCTGCCGCGCAAAACCGCAGGAAAAACCCGCTGCTGGAACCACTGCCCCATACCCTGCGCAAACAACAGGTAGGGCAATGCCCCTAGGCCGAAAATCAGCATCAGCACCGCACCGGAAAAGGCATCGCCTGAAAGCAGGGAAAACGGCAGCACGCCATACACCAGGCCGCACGGCATGCAGCCCCAGCCGATGCCGACCAGAAACGGCCGACGGCGCGTTTGCGCCGCCAGCGAAAACCGGATCGGCAACTTTACGCGGGCCGCGATTTTCTGCCCCAGTCGATCGAGCAGCAGCCATTGCGGCGCATAGCCGACCAGGCGCAGCCCGAGCCAGATCAGTGCCAGATTGCCGGCCACGAACATCAACATCTGCACCGGAAAATACGGCTTGAAAAGCAGGCCGGCAGCGCCCAACGCACCGACTACGCCGCCCAGCAGCCCGTAGGTAAAGATGCGGCCGGCATGCAGCAACGCCGAAATGCGCCAGGCGCCGCCCGGCGCATCCGACTGCTGCAGCTTGATCGGTATCATCACCTTACGTTCGGAAGACCCGGCAGAGCCCAGCATAGTGGCGATGCCGCCGCACATGCCGATGCAATGCGCCCCGCCCAGCAGGCCGGCCGAGAGTGCCGCAATAACTAGGGGGGCGGAAAGCATGTCGGATCGGATCCCGGACCAGCGCCGGCCAGCAGCGCGGCACAATTTCGGAGGATTAGAGCTAAAGAATCTATTTTGGATGGGCCGACAACAAAACCGTCAGACTGCTGGAAACGGCGCCCAATAGCCAGAATACAAAAAAGCCTATGGTGTAGACACCCAGATTGCTTAATTGAATCCGCTTGTCCAGCAAAATCAATTGTTCCGGATCGACCAGGCTGAACAACAGACCGCATGCCACGCATGCGGTCAGGAATGAAGGCCAGAGCACCACCATCAGGACACTGCGCACGGCAACCGCTGGATACACTGCCTCGGTACTCTTCACATCACACCCCTTCTGCTGTACTGGATCAATTGATCGCCTTGAGTTGTAGCCGGGCATGCATCGGATCGGCCCAGTCGCCGGTCAGCCGCCAGTCGGGAGCTTCGATCTTGACATGCCAGAGCTTACTATCCTGAAACGCTTGTTCGGATGGCGGCAAATACGTCAACTGGTAAATGCCAGGACTGGTCCGCTTCAGGGTGCCGCGGTGAATAATTTCATTGACGCCGGTATCCGAACCGGATTCCGCGACGCTTAATTGCAGGGAATCCGGCAACTCCACATCGCTTTTCACATGGATTGAAATGCGGCCGCTGTTTCTCTCAAAAATCATGTCGGCAGACATGTGCCGATCCCGCGCATTGGCATCGTGGCGGATATTCGTATTGATCATCAAACCCTGCCTGTAGTAATCCTGGGCAACCACTTTATCGGCCCCGTGATAGGCCAGAAAGCCGGTGTAAAGACTGGCAACGACAACGATTGCCGGGCCGCCCACTACCAGCCAGACCCAGGGTTCCTTGTACCAGCGCACAACCTTGGCCTTGCCAGGCTGCAGTTCCGGATGAAGACTTGCTTGCATGAATTTTCCTTAACGCGGTATCAGAAATACCGCTTTTTCGCTCACCGATACGCTCTTGTCATCCAGATCGCGCACGGTAAAGAGTATCTTGCTGGAGCCGGGTTCAGCCTTGCCTTCCGCCACCCGCACCCGGACCGGCACTGCTGTGGTGGATGCCGCCGCAACGGCAAAGTTACGTCCTGAAACGATCTCGACGCCGGGAATCCCGCCAACCTCGATCGTAAATCGATGCGCAGTTTCTTCGGTATTCATCACTTGCAGGCGATACACGTTATGCACCGACCCGTCTTCCATGATACGCGGCATGCCGCGATCGCGGATCACATCCAGCTTCAACGGCAAGCGCAAGGCCAGCGAGGCGGCGGAAATCGCCACGATCAAGCCTAAAATGGTCGAATAAATCAGGGTGCGCGGCCGCATGATGCGGCCCCAGATACCGCGCTTGCTGAGACTTTCCGTCAGCGCATGTTCGGTGGTGTACCGAATCAGGCCTCTGGGATAATTCATTTTATCCATGACCTGATCGCAGACGTCGGCACAGGCGCCGCAACCGATGCACTCGTACTGCAAGCCGTCGCGGATGTCGATGCCGGTCGGGCATACCTGAACGCATAGCGTGCAATTGATGCAGGATCCCAGACTCAGTGTCGAGAGATCGGCTTTCTTGCTGCGCGAGCCGCGCGGTTCGCCGCGCTTCTCGTCGTATGTCACGGTCAGGGTGTCCTTGTCGAACATCGCGCTCTGAAAGCGCGCATAAGGGCACATGTACTTGCACACCTGCTCGCGCATCCAGCCGGCATTGCCGTAGGTGGCGAAACCGTAAAACAGAATCCAGAACATTTGCCACGGGCCGAGATCGAAGCTGGCAACTTCCACCGTCAAGGTGCGAATCGGCGTGAAATAGCCGACAAAGGTGAAGCCCGTCCAGAGCGCAACCGCGATCCAGACCAGATGTTTGATGGTCTTGAGAGTAAATTTACGCGGCGACATCGGTGCAGCATCGAGGCGCATGCGCTTGGCGCGGTCGCCCTCGATCTTGCTCTCGATCCACATGAAAATTTCGGTGTAGACGGTTTGCGGGCAAGCGTAGCCGCAGAAAAGACGGCCCGCCACGGCCGTAAACAAAAACAGCGACAAAGCCGAGATAACCAGTAGAACAGCCAGGTAAATAAAATCCTGCGGCCAGAAAACTATGCCGAAGATATAAAATTTGCGTGCCGCCAGGTCAAACAGAATCGCCTGACGGCCATTCCAGTTGAGCCAGGCAGCACCGTAAAAGATTAATTGGGTAAACCAAACCATGATCCAGCGCCAGGACGTGAACCAGCCGGTCAGCGCGCGAGGATAAATCTTCTTGCTGACCTCGAAAAGCGTCTGATCCATTTCCTGCGCGCTGTACTGCTTGAGTGGCTTAATTTCCATTTAAATCGTTACTGCTTGTCCACGGTAGTGTTTCTATTGTTTTCGGCATTGGCCAACAACCCGACTGCGCCGGCATCCGAAGCCGAAATCTGCCCGCCTGATGTCGGATTATTTGAAAGCCCCCACACGTATGCTGCCAGCAGATGCACCTTGGCTTTACCCAGCAGGCCCTTGTGCGCCGGCATCTGGTTGGCGCGCCCCTTGTTGATGGTTTCCATGACGGTATTGATGCCGCCGCCGTATAGCCAGATCTTGTCGGTCAGATTGGGCGCTCCAATTGCCTGATTTCCCTTGCCGTCGGCACCATGACAGGCCGCGCACATCATGAACTTGGGCTTGCCCAGCACGGCCTTGATCGGATCATGCGATGAGTTCGACAGGCTCAGCACGTAGTTGGCGACATTGCGCACGTCATCGTCGCTGCCCACTGCAGCACCCATCGGCGGCATCTGGCCATGACGCCCCTCAAGTATAGTGGTTTCTATCGTTTCCGGTGCGCCGCCGTACAGCCAATCCTTGTCGGTCAGATTCGGAAAGCCCTTGCTGCCTTGCGCGTCGGAGCCGTGACACTGGGCGCAGGAATTGAGGAATAGCCGTTGGCCGATTTCCCTGGCTTGCGGATCTTTAGCTACCGTCGGGATATCCATTGCCAGATATTTATCGAACAGCGGGCCGTATTGCTTCTCGCCGGCAGCCACTTCGGCTTGATATTCACTCACCTGGCTCCAGCCGAATACGCCCTGCCGACTCCCCATGCCGGGATACAGCGCCAGATATACCACACCAAACACAATCGTCAGGTAAAACAGGCCCATCCACCAGCGCGGCAACGGGTTATTGTTTTCACACAGATTGCCATCCCAGACATGGCCGGTCGTTTCCGCCGGCAAAGGCTTGCCGTCCTGCCCCAGCTTGACCCGCACTTTCGATTGCGACCACAACAGTAACCCGCACCCCAGGATACTGATTGCCGTCACGATGGCGATCGCAATGCTCCATCCTTCATTAAAAAAATCTGCCATGATCAGTTTCCTGTCGTTTCATTATCGTTATCAATCGGTAACTTGCCGAGCGCCTCAAATTGCTCCTTATTATTTCGGCTATAAGCCCAAAATAAAATACCGACAAAAACCACTAAGCTCAGTACCGTAAAAATGCTGCTCAACCATGTGAAAATCATGCATCCCCCGCTATCCAGACTTGCCCGGAAACCACTTAGCCCCCCGGGCAGCGCTCGCTCAATCCTTGTTCTTGATGGCCGTGCCGAGCACCTGCAAATAAGCAATCAGTGCATCCTGCTCTGTTTTACCGTCAATTTCGGCGGCTCCCCCGGCAATTTCAGCATCGGTGTATGGAACGCCAACCTTGCGCAAGGCACGCATCTTGGGCGCCACATCGTTCGCATCGAGCTTGTTTTGCGACAGCCACGGATACGACGGCATGATCGATTCCGGCACCACATCACGCGGATTGTTCAGGTGAATGCGATGCCACTCATCGCTGTAGTGCGCACCGACCCGGGCCAGATCCGGCCCGGTACGCTTGCTGCCCCACTGGAACGGATGGTCATACACCGATTCTCCGGCGACCGAATAATGGCCATAACGCTCGGTCTCGGCCCGGAACGGGCGAATCATCTGCGAATGGCAGTTATAGCAACCTTCGCGTAGATAAATATCCCGGCCCGACAATTGCAGCGCCGAATACGGCTTCCAGCCGGCCACCGGCTGGGTGGTGGATTTCTGGAAAAACAAGGGAACAATCTCTACCAGGCCGCCGACGCTCACCACCAGAATGATCAGCACCAGTAACAAGCCGACATTCTTCTCAATCAGTTCGTGAGTAAATTTACGCATTAATTTCTCCTAAAAGCGTCTGTTGATTCAGGCTTGGGCAGCCGAATGACCTGCCGCCGGCTCCAATACCGGAATCTTCGCTTCCGAAGGCGCCACTCCCGCAATGGTTTTGAATACGTTGTAAGCCATCACGAACATGCCGGAAAGGTACAGCGCGCCGCCGACCAATCGAATGATGTAGTACGGATGAGTAGCCTTGACCGACTCGACAAAAGTATAGGTCAGGGTACCGTCGGCGTTGACCGCGCGCCACATCAGGCCCTGCATCACGCCGGCAATCCACATCGAGGCGATATACAACACCACGCCGATTGTTGCGACCCAGAAATGCACCTCGATCAGCGATTTGCTATACATCGAGGTACGTCCGAACAGGCGCGGAATCAGGTAATACAAACTGCCGATGGTAATAAAGCCAACCCAGCCCAGGGCGCCCGAATGCACGTGGCCGATAGTCCAGTCGGTGTAGTGCGACAGCGCATTGACGGTCTTGATGGCCATCATCGGGCCTTCGAAAGTGGACATGCCATAAAACGACAGGGATACGATCAGGAAGCGCAGAATCGGATCGCTGCGCAGCTTGTGCCAGGCACCGGACAGAGTCATCACGCCATTGATCATGCCGCCCCACGAAGGCGCCAGCAAAATCAGCGAAAACACCATACCGACCGATTGCGTCCAGTCCGGCAGCGCGGTGTAGTGCAAATGGTGCGGGCCGGCCCACATGTAAGTGAAGATCAGCGCCCAGAAGTGGACGATCGACAAACGGTACGAGTAGATCGGACGCTCGACGACTTTGGGAATGAAGTAGTACATCATTCCCAAAAAGCCCGCGGTCAGGAAGAAGCCGACCGCATTGTGACCGTACCACCATTGCACCATGGCATCCTGCACCCCGGCATAAGCGGAATACGATTTCGTAAGTGAAACCGGGATCGCAGCAGAGTTAACGATATGCAACAAGGCGACCGCCAGAATGAAACCGCCATAAAACCAGTTGGCTACGTAGATATGCGCGACCTTGCGCTTGGCCAGGGTGCCGAAAAACACCACGGCATAAGCAACCCATACCAAGGCAATCAGAATGTCAATCGGCCATTCCAGCTCCGCGTATTCCTTGCCCTGCGTGTAGCCCAGAGGCAGCGAAATGGCGGCCAGCACGATCACCAGCTGCCAGCCCCAGAAGGTGAATGCGGCCAGTTTATCGGAGAACAAGCGCACATTCGAGGTGCGCTGCACCACATAGTATGAAGTGGCAAACAGACCGCAACCGCCAAACGCGAAAATCACTGCGTTGGTATGCAATGGCCGCAATCGGCCAAAGCTCAGCCATGGGATGCCGAAGTTCAGCTCTGGCCATGCCAACTGGGCCGCAATCAGCGCGCCCACTGTCATGCCCACTATGCCCCACACTACCGCCATTATGGAAAACTGGCGTACCACACGATAATTGTAGGTATCTACTTTAGATTGGCTCATGTTTTAGCTCGGTTATTAAATTCTTGCAACACTCTAAGGTCTGCGGTCGAAACAAATGTTGATGTAGATCAAATTTGAAAGGCGGCAGCATACTACCAGCAAGTCCCGGGTAATGGCAATGCAACAGAACCGATTGGATCTAAAAAACAGCTCAAGGCTGAAGTCAGAATGTGCCGGATTTTTGCCAGGAACGCTTCAATCGGGATCGTTCAAAATCCGCTCCGATACCTCATCGAGGTCATCGAACTGGCGATGGCTGAGCGCCCACCAGAACAACGCGCCGAGAGCAAACACCAGCACGACGCTCATTGGTATCAGTAAATACAGTATGTCCATGGAAGCAGTTATCCCAATCGGCAAAGAATCATTCGCATCAGACGGGGCACAGATGCCTCACGCCGCCTGCCGCGCAACAGCGGCCATTGTGCCATTCAACCCGGCCTGCGGCGTCTTTTGAGACGAGATGCGCAGCGAGTTCAGCACCACCGCCAGCGAACTGAGCGACATCCCGACTGCCGCATGCCAGGGCGCCAGCAGGCCCGACATCGCGGCCGGAATCGCGATCGCGTTATACAGCAGCGCCCAGCCCAGATTCTGCCGGATCAGCAGCATCGCCTTGGCGGCAGTCTGAAATGCGTGGCGCAAATCGCCCAGATGGCTTGAAATCAGGATCACATCGCTTCTGGCCTGCGAAATCGGCGCGCCCTGCCCCATCGCAATCGACACATCGGCCAGCGACAGCCCCGGTCCGTCGTTCATGCCGTCGCCGATCATGGCGACCACGCCGCCCTGTTGCTGGATTTTTTTGATCGCATCGTATTTCTGCGCCGGACCGAGTTCCCCGAACGCCTCGGCAATGCCGAGTTCCCGCCCGACTTGCGCCACCACATCCGCCCGGTCGCCCGACAGCAGCACGACTTTCTTGCCTTGCCGCAGTAAGAAGGTGATCAAGTCGCGGGCGTCGTGACGCAAGCCGTCCTGCATCACGAACAGCGCAATCCAGCCGCCTGCATCGCCGAACGCGGCCAGCGTCTGGCCCGCATATTGTGGCGGAATTTCCAGCGGCTGACGATGCAATTGCTGCACGAAATCCACGCTGCCCAAACGGTAAGTCTGATCGCCGGCGCCGGCTTGCAGGCCGGCACCGGCAATTTCCCGCACGCCGTCGAATTCCGGAATGGCGAACGCATCTTGCTGCATCGCTGGCGCGCCGGCCAGCGCAAGCGACACCGGATGCAGCGATCCGGCTGCCAGCCTGGCTGCCGCTGCCTGCGCGAAAGCAACGCTCCAGACGGCATCCCGGCGCAGCAACAGCGTATCGAGCAGGTGCAGCTTGCCTTGCGTTAGCGTACCGGTCTTGTCGAACACCACATGGGTGGTGCGCGCCAGCGACTCGATCGCCCGCCCGCGCGCCACCAGCACGCCATTTCTGGCCAGCCGCCCGACTGCCGCCGACATCACGCCGGGCGTGGCCAGCGACAATGCGCAGGGACAGGTGACGATGATGATGGTGACCGCAATCCACAGCGCACGCGCCGGATCGATTTGCCACCAGACAATGCCGGCCGCGATCGCCAGCAGCATAATCGCCAGCAGAAAGCGGCTGGCATGGCGGTCGGCCAGCGCCACCAGCGGCGGTTTTTCATTGGCCGCGGCTTCCATCATCTTCACCAGCGAAGAAAGTTGGGTCTGGTCGCCGACCTGCTCGGCCTGCATCACCAGCGGCCCGATCAGGTTGAGCGCGCCGCCGATCAGCTTGCTGCCGCGGGACTTGATGACCGGATGCGATTCGCCGGTCATCAGGGCTTCGTCGCACTCGCTCGCGCCCTCGATCACCACGCCGTCGACCGGAATGTGGGCGCCGGCCGGCACCAGAATGAAGTCGCCGGCGCGCAGCGCTTCCGCAGCGACCCGAACGGTCTGGCGCGAATGGGGATAATCGTCGATTTTTTCGGCCTGCGCCGGCACCAGCTGGATCAGCGCGCGCAGCGCCGACGTACTTTTGCGATGCACCTTGGCTTCGATGGTGCGCGCCGCCAGCAGCAGGAACACGAACATGATGAGCGAATCGTAATACACCGGGCCGCCGGCAAAAGTGGCCCACACGCTGGCAAAAAAAGTCACCAGCACGCCGACCGAGACCGGCACATCCATGCCGACATGCCGGTTGCGCAGGTCGCGCCAGGCCGCACGGAAGAATGGCCAGGCGCAAAACAGCACCACCGGCACCGTGATCGCCAGGCTGGCCAGTTTCAGCAAGCGGTCGATGTCGGGCGTCAGGTCGCCATCGACTGCCGCTACCGGAACCAGATACGCGGGAAACGCGTACATCATCACTTGCATCATCGCAAATCCGGCCACGAACAGGCGCCACAACGCCATTTTTTTTGCACGCTCTTCCAGCACGCCTTGCGAACCGGCCGGCAACGCGCTGTAACCGAGATCCGAAATGGCCTCGACAATGCGCGGCAACGAGGTGCTGCGGCTATCCCAGCTGATGTCGGCGCGATGGCTGGCGATATTGAGCTTGAACGCCGTCACGCCGGCCAGTTGCTGCAGGCGGAACTCGATCAATTGCACGCAGGCGGCGCAACGAATGCCGTCAATCGCCAATTTTTCGTGTTTCAGGCCCGCCTCGGCGGCGGCCGGCGCAAGGCTGGCGGGAGCAGCGGATGGTGAATTAGGCATCGGGCCTCTCTAATTGCTGTTTACGGGCCAGGTAGGCTTCAGTCTGGCCCAATTGCTCGACCGTGGACAGGATCGCGGCGCAACCGTGACAGCAGACGTCGCGGCACACGCCGTCGAACACGACCGGCACCGCGCGCTTCTGACGCACCAGTTCGCCGCAATGAAAGCAGGCGATCTTCGGGCTAGCCGCATCCGGGCGGTTGAATATCGCGGCCAGCATGGAGGACAGGGTGCGCAACATCATCCGTGCAGCCGGCGTTGCATGCTGGCATTTCTAGTCAGGGAATGGGAGGAAGAGCACATGGTCACGAATTTTGCATTGTTGTCGCCGCAGCCGCCATTGTGCCCGATTCGGAACATCATTGACGGCTTCCGGTCTTATCGGGCTGCCGACACGGTTTTGCACGGCATTTTGCCGAAAAAATATACATACCTCTGTATTTTAACGTTACACAGTAAATAATTGCGATAAATCCGATGTTTTACAACATACTCCCATGAAAATCATTTCATAACCTTATGAATTGGACATCCAGGCTTGCGCCTGGCGTCGCACCACTTCGCTCAGCGAACCGGTTTCGGCATAGGCGGCGCGCAGCCAGTCGGCGTCGGAGTTGCCCTTGATCGCGCTTTCCCGGAGGGTTGTAATCACGTCGTCGGTGCCGAGTTCGCGCGCAGTCTCGCCCAGCATATCCAGCGTGTGCAGAATATCGTCCTTGATGGGTAACTGGGCATTCCGGATCGGGTCGATCACCACCCCGGCCAAGCCGAAACGGCAGGACTGAAAGCGATTGTACGAATACGTCAGATAAATATCCTGGACCGGGCTGAGTTCCCGGTGATCGAGGAAATACTTGCACAGGGTTTGCGCATAGGCTGCCAACTGCACTGCTGCCTCGATCCCGAGCGGCGTGTCGCAGACCCGAATCTCGACCGTGCCGTATTCCGGCTTGGGCCGGATATCCCAGTAAAAATCCTTCATGCTGGCGACGATATTCAGGCTCGCCATCTTCTGGTAATACGCATTGAACTCGTCCCAGCTGTGCACGAACGGCATGCAGCCGCTGAGCGGAAACGCATTGATGCTGGTCAGGCGCGAGGACTGGAACGCGGTATCGACGCCCTGATAAAACGGCGAGGAAGCCGACAGCGCGATGAAGTGCGGAATATAGCGCGCCAGCAAATGCGTCAGCCGCACCGCCTCGTCGCCATCGGCGCAGCCGACATGGATATGCTGGCCGTACACGGTAAATTGTTTGGCCAGGTAGCCGTACAGTTCCGACACCAGATGGTAGCGCGCCACCGGCGTGATGCGCTGCTCCTCCCAGTGCTGGAATGGATGGGCACCACCGCCTGCGAGGCCGAGATTGATCTTATCGGCGGCAGCCACCAGCAGTGTGCGCATGGCAGTCAGTTCGGCCAGCATGGCGCGGTGGTTGACATGCACCGAAGTGGCGATTTCGATCATGCTTTCGGTAATTTCAGGCTTGATGTCGTAACCGTGCTCGGTCTTGCCCAGTACCGCCAGCAGATCGGGGCAGCCGCGGGTCAGGTTGTAATCGAGTCGATTGACGACTTGCAATTCCAGTTCGACGCCCATCGTCAACGGTGCGGAAGAGGTGAAATCCAGCATGGTGTCTCCTTCTGCAATCAGGATTTATGAACATTCGACTCACCCGACGCCAGCAGCGCGTAATGGGTCGAAATCGGGCCGATGATTTCCAGCACTGCCACCACCGACAGCACCAGCGCCGAGAGCTGCGCGCCAAACTCGGGATGAATGCCGGACACATACTGCGCGGTCAGAATCGCCACTCCCGACATCGGCAGCAAGCCCAGCCCGAGCAACGCGCCCTGGCGCGCCTGCAAACCGTTCCAGGGCGCCAGCAGCGTACCCAGCCCGGCCATCACCGCCAGCCGCACTGCGATATACGCCAGTCCGATCAGCCAGAACTGCCCCAGTTGCGCCAGTTCCAGCCGGGCGCCGGCAAACACGAACAGGATCACGTACAGCAGGCTGTTGATCTGGCTGAATTCGGATTCGACGATCACTTGCCTGCCGTCGCGGTAGCGGCTGCTGACCGCAAACACCAGCAGCGACACCAGCGCCGGAAATTTGAACATGTCGGCAATCCCGACCGTGGCCGCAACCAGCGCGAACACCATGATGTGCTGAACATGGCTCTGCGGCTCCAGATGGCGGCTGGCAAAAACCAGCAATCTGCCGGCCAGCAAACCGAACACGATCGAGCCGACAATCAGATACAACGGGTGCAGCAGCGCAACGCTCCAGCTGGCGCCGTACCGCCAATGCAGCACCGACAGGCAGACGATGAACAGCAGGAACGCCAGCGAATTATTGATGACGACGATATTCAGCATGCGGGCGCTGACCTGGCCTTCGGCCTTGACTTCCTGCACCACATTGAGCGTCGCCGCCGGCGAACTCGCGGTGCCGATCGCCGCCGCCAGCGCCGCGCTCAGGGCGTCGAGCCCGAAGCCGAGCAGCAATCCGAACAAGGCGGCAAACACGCCGATGCTGACGGCCAGCCCGGTGATCAGCAGCCAGCGCTCCTTCAACAGCCAGCGGTAATCCAGCCGCCGCCCGAGCTCGAACACGAACAGGCCCAGGGCCAGTTCGACAATCCGATCCAGCCCATTGAGCGTAGCTGCACCGATCAGGTTCAGGCCGGCCGGGCCGATCAGCAGCCCGGTCAGCACATAACCGGTAATCGCCGGCACCGGCGCCACATGTCTGACCAGTCGCGCACCAAAGATGCCGGCGATCAATACCAGGCCCAGGGCGGTCAGGACATTGAGATTGCCGGGCAGATCGGGAAGAAAACTGAATGGCGACATATGGATTTCCTATGACGGGTAAGGTAGGCAGGGCAAAAATGCATGCCTTGAATTATCGTAGGCAAAAAACCGCAATACAGACACTTGAAAATTACGAGGGCATACCGACCGACTGCCTGGACAGCGCTGGCCTGGCGGCGATTATTCTTTTTCACGCCGCCAACGGCATTAACCGGTCGACATCATTATTGTTCGCCGCTGCCGCCACAGCCTAGCGAATAATGCATTTGCTAAAATGCATGCTTGTCATGCACAAGATGAACAGATATTAGCAAAATGAAAAATAACGATGAGAATTTCCATGAAGAAGCACTTGACCATCTCGATGTCCTGAAAAAATTTCGAGTGGTGATGCGCGCGGCGCAACGCCATTCGGCCTGGATCGACAAGCAATGCGGCGTCAATGGCGCGCAGCTCTGGGTCATGCAGGAATTATCCGAGACGCCGAACATGCGCGTGGGCGAAATCGCCAACCGGCTGGCGATACACCAGACCACCACCAGCAATCTGATCGAGATCCTGAACAAACGCGGCTACATCGTCAAGTCGCTCGACCCCGACGACAAGCGCGCGACCCGGCTGTCGCTGTCGGAAGCCGGAATGGCGCTGCTGGAGCGCGCCCCCAAGCCGGCCCGCGGCTTGCTGCCACAGGCGGTGCGGCAACTGGACGCAAGCCAGTTGTCGCAACTCGACGCCGGGCTGCAAGCATTACTCAACAGGATGGATGCCATCGACGACGGCTATGCGCTGGAGCCGCTGCCGTTCAACATGGCGGAATGAAAAACGGTACCGGTTCCGGCCGCTCGCTCGGGTATAATTTCCGGTTTGATTGCAGAGTAATTACATCATGGAAGCCGAACGCCTAAACGCACTCTCCGCCTTGCTTGCCGACCTGGCCGGCCGTGAAACCGAACTTCGGGGGTATCTTTGACTTCGATCTGAAGTCCGAGAAGCTCGAATCCGTCAACGCGGAACTGGAAGACCCGAACGTCTGGAACGACCCGAAACGTGCTCAGGATCTGGGCAAGGAAAAAAAATCGCTGGAAAACATCGTCGATTCGCTGATCAGGATCGAAGCCGATCTGCGCGATACCGGCGACCTGTTTGCCATGGCGCGCGAAGAGCAGGACGAAGATACGCTGCTGGCGGTCGAAGCCGACGCCAAGGACATCGAAACCCGTGTTGCCGCGATGGAATTCCGGCGCATGTTCAGCAACCCGATGGACCCGAACAACTGCTTCATCGACATTCAGGCCGGCGCCGGCGGCACCGAAGCGCAGGACTGGGCCTCGATGATCCTGCGCCAATACCTGCGCTATTGCGAACGCAAGGGCTTCAAGGTCGAAATCCTGGAGCAGTCGGACGGCGAAGTCGCCGGCATCAAGACCGCCACGCTGAAGGTCGAAGGCGACTACGCATACGGCTTCCTGCGCACCGAAACCGGGGTGCACCGGCTGGTGCGCAAATCCCCGTTCGATTCCGCCAACGGCCGCCACACCTCGTTTTGCAGCCTGTTCGTGTATCCGGAGGTCGATGATTCGATCGATATCGATATCAATCCGGCCGACGTCCGGGTCGATACCTATCGCGCCTCCGGCGCCGGCGGCCAGCACATCAACAAGACCGATTCCGCAGTGCGCCTGACCCATGCGCCGAGCGGCATCGTGGTGCAATGCCAGAACGACCGCAGCCAGCATCGCAACCGCGCCGAAGCGTGGGACATGCTGAAAGCCAAACTGTTCGAACTGGAAATGCGCAATCGCATGAGCGAACAGCAAAAGCTGGAGGATTCCAAGACCGATGTCGGCTGGGGCCACCAGATCCGCTCTTACGTGCTGGACCAGTCGCGCATCAAGGATTTGCGCACCAGTTTCGAGACCGGCAATACCAAGGCGGTGCTGGACGGCGATCTGGATGAATTCATCGCCGCTTCGCTGAAACAGGGCGTCTGACGCCGCCCCACGCCACCCCGACATTACGCCCACACTGCCTGAAAATTATGACTACGCACAATGAAGCAGCGGCCGCGCCGCCAGACGAAAATTCGATCATCGCCGAACGGCGCAGCAAGCTTGCTGCGATCCGCGCCCAGGGCATCGCCTTCCCGAACGATTTCCGGCCGCAGCACAAGGCCGCAGCACTGCACGCGCAATACGGCAGCGCAGCCGCACGCGAAGCGCTGCTGACCGAGCCGGTGACGGTGGTGGTGGCCGGGCGCATGATGCTCAAGCGCGTGATGGGCAAGGCATCGTTCGCCACCATCCAGGACGCCTCCGGCCCCAAAGCCGACGGCCGCATCCAGCTTTACATCACGAATGACGGCACCGGCGAAGCCGAGCACGCAGCGTTCAAGCACTACGACCTGGGCGACATTCTCGGCGCTGAAGGCACGCTGTTCGAGACCAAGACCGGCGAACTGTCGGTCAAGGTCACCAAGTTGCGCCTGCTGACCAAATCGCTGCGTCCGCTGCCCGACAAATTCCACGGCCTTTCCGACCAGGAAACCAAGTACCGGCAGCGCTACGTCGACCTGATCATGAGCGAAGACACGCGCCGCACCTTCAAGGCGCGCACCGCGGCGATGTCGTCGATCCGCCGCTTCATGGAAAAAAACGACTTCATGGAAGTCGAAACCCCGATGCTGCACGCGATTCCCGGCGGCGCGGCGGCCAAGCCCTTCATCACCCACCACAACGCGCTCGACATGCAGATGTTCCTGCGCATCGCACCCGAGCTGTACCTGAAGCGACTGGTGGTGGGCGGCTTCGACCGCGTATTCGAAGTCAATCGCAACTTCCGCAATGAAGGCGTGTCGCCGCGCCACAATCCGGAATTCACGATGATGGAATTCTACGCCGCGTATGTCGATTACCTATGGCTGATGGATTTCACCGAAGCGGTGATCCGCCAGGCCGCCATCGACGCCCACGGCACCGCCCTGCTAACCTACCAGGGCCGCGAACTGGACCTGTCGAAGCCGTTCCACCGCCTCACCATCGTCGGCGCCATCAACAAATACGCGCCGCACTACACCCACGAGCAACTGCACGACACCGACTTCCTCAAGCAAGAACTGGCGAAGTTCGGCGTCAAGCCACATGTGATCTCGGGCCTGGGCGCGCTGCAACTGGCGCTCTTCGAGGAAACCGCCGAAGCGCAGCTGTGGGAGCCGACCTATATCGTCGATTACCCGGTCGAAGTATCGCCGCTGGCGCGCGCCTCCGACACTCAGCCCGGCATCACCGAACGCTTCGAATTGTTCATCGTCGGACGCGAAATCGCCAACGGCTTTTCCGAGCTGAACGATGCGGAAGACCAGGCCGCCCGCTTCCAGGCCCAGGTCGCTGCCAAGGATGCCGGCGACGAGGAGGCGATGTTCTACGACGCCGACTTCATCCGCGCGCTCGAATACGGACTGCCGCCAACCGGCGGCTGCGGCATCGGCATCGACCGCCTGATGATGCTGATCACCGATTCGCCGAATATCCGCGACGTCATCCTGTTCCCGCACCTGCGCCGCGAAGACTGATTTTCCTGCCGGTATGCAAATGCACTGGGGCCGCGCAATGCGGTCCCAGTGCATTTGGCAACCGTTTGGGTTACATCGCCTTACAACTGACACACAATCCGGCTTTTTTGATTGCGTTCCGGCATCGATAATCGAACCATCGAAATCATCAATGGCATAAAGGGCAGATATGGAAAACCCACAAACCTCCGGCAAGATCCACCCGCTGGTCGCCGGTGCCGCAGTCTCGGTCATGCTGCTCAGCCTGGTCGGCGTGGCTGCAATGACCGGCCTGCTGCCCAACTCGAACAGCACCACGGCGCCGGTCGCAGTGCTGGCATCATCGGCGCCAACGCCCGCGACCGACAAGATTTCGACACTGGCGCCGACCACCGAAGCCAAGCAATTCGTTGCCAGCGGAGGGTCAGATCCGGCATCGGCCGCACCGAGCCAGTCCAGGCATAAACCGGTGCACAAATCGGAATATAAACAGGCATACCGGCCAGCGCCGGACTACAGCGAGAACGCCTATGCGCCGCCGGCACAAGCCGCCGTCTGCGGCAATTGCGGCACGATCGAATCGGTCCGCTCGATTCAGCAGGCAGCGCCGCAGAACGGCGTCGGTATCGGCGCTGTCGCCGGTGCGGTTCTCGGCGGCGTGCTGGGCCATCAGGTCGGCGGCGGTAACGGCAGAAATCTGGCGACAGTGGCCGGCGCTGTGGGCGGCGGATTTGCCGGCAACGAAGTGGAAAGACGCACCCGCACCACCACCCACTATCAAATCCGGGTCCGCATGGAGGACGGCAGCATGCGCAGTTTCAGCGATTCCGAACAATCCGGATGGCGCAGCGGCGACCGGGTCAGAGTGGTCAACGGCAGCCTGACGTCACAAGGATAAACAATGCCGGATCTGCACCCGACATAAGCGAAAGGGCGGCGCTGCCGCCCTTTCGCTCGCCGACCGTCGCATCACGAAACAGGGTGTCAAATACATATCGACATGCCAAAATATTGTTGACAATATTTTGTATACTGTCCAGGGACAGCCCAACATAGTATTCAAATACGCGGGAAATTATCGGAGCGCCGGGATATTTCCGTGTGCAGTTGCAGTCTGACGATGCAGAAATCCACCCTATGCCCGCATAGCAACAAAAGCGGAAACGCTATTCCGATAGGCGACTTACCCGATGAGCGACACCAACCATCCGAACCCGCATCCTGCACCGCCGCGCAACAGACACGATTCCGCCCACGGCGCCGGGCAATCACCCTGGTCGCAAACCTGGAGCATCCTGTCGGCCAGATTCAGGGCGCTCTCCCACAAGGCTGCCAATCGCATCAACCAGCGTACCCTGCTCATCGGCGTCTCGGCGCGGATCTTTCATCCGGAACCCGGCTCCACCGGCTTAAGCAGCAAGACCCTGCAATACCTGGAGGAATCGATTGCCCAATGGGTAATGTCGCGCGACGTGATGGTGCTGATGATCCCGTCGGTCAACAGCAGCGGCTTGCTGCACAACAGCAACATCCGGCTGCGCGACTACGCCAGGCAACTGGATGGACTGGTGCTGCAGGGCGGCGCCGATGTCGCACCGATGACTTACTCAAAGGCGGTGACGCGGCCGGAATGGAGCGGCGACCGCGCGCGCGACATGTACGAACTGGAACTGCTGCATGAATTTATCGAGGCCGGCAAGCCGGTGCTGGGGATCTGCCGCGGCTGCCAGCTGATCAATGTCGCCTTTGGCGGCACGCTGCATCAGGATATCGCTTCCGATGTGCCGAACGCGATTGCGCATGTGAACGACAAATACGACAGCAATTCCCATTCGATCCGCCTGAGCGAGGGCGGACTGCTGGCCGGGCTGTTTTCCGCCCAGCCGGTGGCGCTGGTCAATTCAATCCACCATCAGGCAGTCAATACGCTGGGGCGCGACATCGTGGTCGAGGCGACCTCGACCGAGGATCAGGTCATCGAGGCGATCCGCTACCGCAAGTCGAACTTCGTAGTCGGCCTGCAATGGCACCCGGAATTTCATCGCGCCGGCAGCACCGAGCTGCTCGATTGCACCGCGATACTGGACAGCTTCCTGCGCGCCGCGCGCGAAACACGCTTCTGACAGCCAGCAATTGACATCCGCCATCGAAGGATCGGCAACTGCAACCGACAAAAATTGCTGTGGATCGCCGGCCCCGACGTATACTCGCTGCCTGAAAACGCAACCGGAAATACCATGCAAAAACTATCTTTTACGTTGGACGGCGAGTACGTCGAATTGAATCAGCTGCTGAAACTGAGCGGCATTTGCGACAGCGGCGGCGCCGGCAAGATGCTGGTCGCCCAGGGCAATGTATCGGTCGACGGCCAGATCGAATTGCGCAAAACCTGCAAAATCCGCGCCGGCCAGGTGGTCAGTCTGGGCGACGTGCGGATCCAGGTCGTCGCCGCCTGAACCGATCCTGCTGAATAATTCTGCCGGAGCAAGCGGGCGCTTCCCGGCAGTTACTGCTGCAGTTGCGGCAGCGCCGCTGCGGATGCGGCATCGGCATCCGTCAAAAACTCGGCCAGCGCCGCATCCATCGTATCGACATGATGCGCAAACCAGTTCGGCAACTCCTGCGCCAGCCGCACCCCAACCTCGGTATCGCCTTGCAGCACGCATCCGCGCACCTCGCGCATCACTTCCAGCACCGTATCGTGCTCGCGCCGATGGCAACCGGCGGAAGGAAAGGCATGCGCCTGCATCCAGTCATCTTCCTGCGCGAAATGCAGCACCGTATGGGCAATCAGCGCATCGAGTCGCTCCAGATAGGCGGCGTCATCCGCTGCAGCCAGCGCCGCGCACAGAGCCATGAACTCCCGATGGATTGCATCCATCGGCTCATACTCCAACGTCAGCCGATCCGACAGCACCGACAGGTTGTCAGCCATAAGGTCTCTCCAATAGTCCAGTTTCAAAAAAATGGCCCTCCGGGGTACTTTACGTACCGGGGAAGGCCAGATCACAGCTAACATATGACGCTGTTACGCTGCTTCGCGCGATGCTTTCTTGCGCTCGTGCTCTTTCAGATAGCGCTTGCGTAAGCGGATGCTTTTCGGCGTGATTTCGACCAGTTCATCGTCGGCGATGAATTCAACCGCATACTCCAGCGACATCAAAATCGGCGGCACCAGGCGCACCGCTTCGTCGGTACCGGATGAACGCACGTTGGTCAATTGCTTGCCCTTGATCGGATTGACCACCAGATCGTTGTCGCGCGAGTGGATGCCGATGATCATGCCTTCATACACCGGATCATTGTGGCTGACGAACATACGGCCGCGATCCTGCAGTTTCCACAGCGCGTAGGCAACCGCAGCGCCGTCATCCTGGGAAATCAGCACGCCATTGCGGCGGCCGGCCATTTCGCCCTTGCTGTTGTCAACCGGCGCATATTCATCGAACACGTGGCTCATCAAGCCAGTGCCGCGCGTCAGGGTCATGAATTCGCCTTGGAAGCCGATCAGGCCGCGCGCAGGAATCCGATATTCGAGACGGACCCGGCCCTTGCCGTCCGATTCCATGTTTTGCAGATCGCCGCGACGACGGCCCAGCTCTTCCATGACGCCGCCCTGGTTGGCTTCCTCGACATCGACGGTCAGGTTTTCGTACGGCTCATGGCGCACGCCGTCGACCATCTTGAACACCACGCGCGGACGCGACACGGCCAGCTCGAAACCTTCGCGACGCATGTTTTCAATCAGAATCGTCAGGTGCAATTCGCCGCGCCCCGACACTTCATAGGTCGAATCGTCGTTTTCCGCCTGCACCACGCGCAAGGCCATATTGCCCTTGAGCTCGCGATCCAGGCGATCCCTGATTTGACGCGTCGTCACAAACTTGCCTTCGCGTCCGGCCAGCGGCGAGTTGTTGACCATGAAATTCATCGTCAATGTCGGCTCGTCCACCTTCAGCATCGGCAAGGCGTTCGGCGCATCCGGCGCGCAGATCGTGGTGCCGATACCGAGTTCTTCGATGCCGTTAATCAGGACGATGTCGCCGGCCAGCGCCTCGTCGACGAGCACGCGCTCCAGGCCCTTGAACGTCAGCACCTGATTGATGCGCGCCTTAACCGGCTTGTCGTCGGGGCCGTTCATGATGACCACGTCCTGCAAGCCGCGCACGCGTCCGCTCAGGATACGGCCGACACCGATCTTGCCAACATAGGATGAATATTCGAGCGAAGTGATTTGCAGCTGCAGCGGACCATTCGGATCATCTTCACGCGCAGGAACGTATTTCAGGATGGCTTCGAACAGCGGCTTCATGTTGCCTTCGCGCACTTCGGGGTCGAGGCTGGCGTAACCGTTCAGGGCCGAAGCGTAAACGACCGGGAAGTCGAGCTGTTCTTCGGTCGCACCGAGTTTATCGAACAGTTCAAAGGTTGCATTGATCGCCCATTCTGGACGTGCGCCCGGGCGGTCAATTTTATTGAGGACGACGATAGGCTTCAGACCGAGAGCCAGCGCTTTGCGCGTGACGAAACGGGTTTGTGGCATCGGGCCTTCTTGTGCATCGACCAGCAGCAGGACGCAGTCAACCATCGACAGCACGCGCTCGACCTCGCCGCCGAAGTCGGCATGGCCCGGGGTATCGACGATATTGATATGCGTGCCTTCGTATTCGACCGCGCAATTTTTCGACAGAATCGTGATGCCGCGTTCCTTTTCGATATCGTTCGAATCCATCACGCGGGCATCAACCTGCTGGTTGTCGCGGAAAGTACCGGATTGTCGGAGCAGTTTGTCGACGAGTGTGGTCTTGCCGTGATCAACGTGGGCGATGATGGCGATGTTGCGAATTGCGCGTTTTGTGTTTGACATGGTCGTGATGGTGTGATTCAGTTAGCCGAAGATTATAGCATGTTGCAATGCACAGGATTAAATTGTCTTTGTATTTCAATAGCTTGCTTAGCCGCAAGAAAATTGATCGATGGATTGTTAGCGGAAAATTCAGGCGGGAGAGTGCGTGGAAATCAAACGTTCAGGGGCCAGCACCCCGAATTCCACTATTTGCCCGGTACCAAGCAGTCGGGCATCACTCTGCCGGTAAACCCTGATTCGCCCTTGCTCGGCAGGCCCGGCAACACTCTCTTTAGCAAGGGACAAGCGCTGCCCCTGCAAAAATCTGACCGATAACGACTCCGATAAATAAATTGCCGGAAAGGACGAGAGCAAGGCGTCAACCGGCGCCAGGGATTGACTGCGCAACGATTCCGGCATCTCGATCATGGCATCCAGCGTCACGGCCCCCGACAGCGACAAGCCTCCTACCTGCGTGCGGCGCAATGCCTGCAAGTGCGCACCGCAACCCAGCACAGCACCGATATCCTCGCCTAACACGCGAATATAAGTGCCCTTGCTGCAAGTAACGCGCAAGGTAAGGTAGGGAGCGCTGTATTGAACACACTCCAGCGCGTGAATGCACACCCGCCGCGCTGCGCGATCGAGCGTCAGGCCGGCACGCGCGTACTCGTACAAGGGCTTGCCGTCGCGCTTAAGAGCGGAATACATGGGAGGAATCTGATCGATCTCGCCGACGAATTGTAGCATTGCCGCATCAATCTGGCTTTGCGTCACATCGACAGCATGCGTTTCCAGCACTTCACCTTCAGTATCGCCGGTCGTCGTCTTGACGCCCAGATGCACGACTGCTTCATAAGATTTATCCGCATCGAGCAAATCCTGCGCAAATTTTGTCGCCTCGCCAAAGCACAGCGGCAACAATCCGGTCGCAAACGGATCCAGCGTGCCGGTATGCCCGGCTTTTTTTGCATTCAGGAGCCGCTTGACCTTGATGAGGGCATCATTGCTGGACCAGCTGACCGGCTTATCCAGTAATAGCACGCCGTCAATAGCCTGACGCAAAATCCTGACTTGATTTTTAGCCATGCCGATATGTGATATTTAATGAGGTTGCTGCAGCCTGATCAAAAATTGTTGCAAAAAACAACTTCGCCACAGCTGCGGCAATGAAAGTATCAGTTTTCACCGTCATCCAGTGCCCGGGTAGCATTCGCCTGCTGTATCAGCTTGGATAAATCCGCACCGCGCGCAGTCGATGAGTCATACAGGAAATGCAATGCAGGCAGTGTATGTATTGACAAGCGCCGCCCCAATTGTCCGCGAATGAAACCTGCCGCCTTGTTCAGGCCTTCCAGCGTGTTCTGCAATGCCTCTGGGCTATCGTTGAGGGTGGTGAAAAAAATCTTCGCGTGCGCATAATCAGGCGTGACCTGCACCTCGGTAATGGTGATCATGCCCACGCGCGGATCCTTCAACTCAAAGGCAATGATTTCGGATAAGTCGCGCTGAATCTGATCCGCAACCCGCAGGCCGCGCCCGGGTATGGATTTGCTATGTTTTGCCATGTGTAATTAACTGCCTGTAATCGTCAATATCGTAGAAATGAACCGCCATAGGTAAATGCCCCGGCCGCACATTATGCGTGCTGCCGGGGCATCCATAAGCGAACAACGACGCTGAGAAAGAAATGCGGCAGCGGAGCGTTACAGCGTACGTGCAACCTCTTGAACCTCGAACACTTCCAGATGGTCGCCTTCTTTGATGTCATTGAAGTTTTTCAGTGTCAGGCCGCATTCAAAGCCGGCCCTCACTTCTTTCGCATCATCCTTGAAGCGCTTCAGGGAATCAAGCTCTCCGGTCCAGATGACCACATTATCCCGCAACAGTCGCACCGAAGCGCCACGCTTGACGACGCCGTCAAGCACATAACAACCGGCAATCGCACCAACCTTGCTTACCAGAATAACCTGACGAATCTCAACCAAGCCCAGCGCCTGCTCGCGCTTCTCGGGAGCCAGCATGCCGGACAGCGCCGCTTTGACCTCATCGATCGCATCGTAAATAATGCTGTAGTAGCGGATATCAATGCCGTTCGCCTCTGCCAGCTTGCGCGCGGAAGCGTCTGCACGCGCATTGAAGCCGATGATGACGGCCTTGGACGCTACCGCAAGGTTGACATCCGATTCGCTGATACCGCCAACGCCGGCATGCACCACTTGCACACGCACTTCGCTGGTCGACAGTTTTTGCAGCGATTGCACCAGCGCCTCTTGCGAACCCTGGACGTCGGTCTTGATGATCAAAGGCAGGTTCTGAACCTCGCCCTCGCCCATTTGCTCGAACATATTTTCAAGCTTGGCAGCCTGCTGTTTCGCAAGTTTCACATCGCGGAACTTGCCTTGGCGGAACAAGCCGATTTCACGCGCCTTGCGCTCGTCAGCCATCACCATCACGTCTTCACCAGCTACCGGAACCTCTGTCAAACCCTGAATTTCCACTGGTATCGATGGGCCCGCTTCGGTAATGCTCTTGCCGTTTTCGTCCAGCATGGCACGAACACGACCGTAGGAAGAGCCGGCCAAAACCACATCGCCGCGCTTCAAAGTGCCCGACTGCACAAGTATCGTCGCAACCGGACCGCGCCCCTTGTCAAGTCGGGCCTCCACAACCAAACCACGGGCAGGTGCGTCCCGCTGCGCTTTCAGCTCCATGACTTCTGCCTGCAGCAGCACGCTCTCCAGCAAATCATCAATGCCCTGGCCGGTCTTTGCAGAAACTGATATGAATGGCGCATCGCCGCCATATTCTTCCGGCACGACTTGTTCGGCAATCAATTCCTGCTTGACGCGGTCCAGATTGGCACCCGGCTTGTCAATCTTGTTAATCGCAACGACCAACGGCACGCCAGCTGCTTTCGCATGAGCGATCGCTTCTTTGGTTTGCGGCATCACGCCGTCATCGGCTGCCACAACCAGGATAACGATATCCGTTGCCTGCGCACCACGTGCGCGCATCGCTGTAAATGCCTCGTGACCTGGCGTATCAAGGAAAGTGATCATGCCACGCGGCGTTTCGACGTGATAGGCGCCAATATGCTGGGTGATTCCGCCAGCCTCGCCGGAAGCCACCTTGGCGCGACGAATGTAATCGAGCAACGACGTTTTACCGTGATCGACGTGGCCCATGACAGTCACTACCGGAGCACGCGGCAACATTTCGACATCCGCATGCGCAGCGCTCGATTCCAACAACGCTTCCGGATCATCCAGCTTCGCAGCGAATGCCTTGTGCCCCATCTCCTCAACCAGAATCATTGCTGTTTCCTGATCCAGAACCTGATTGATCGTCACCATCTGGCCCAGAATCATCAAATGCTTGATGACTTCAGATGCCTTGACAGACATCTTGTGCGCCAACTCTGCAACTGTAATCGTTTCCGGCACGTAGACATCTTTGACTACGGCCTCCGTAGGCGCCTGGAAATTGGTGCTGTGGTCATCAGCATGGGAATTTCTGCGTCCACCGCGCGAACCGCTACGCCAGGCGTCGCGTCCGGCGCCCGTGTTGCCACGTGGCTTGATTGTGCTGACTCCACGTTTTTTGGCGGCGTCGTCCTGCCAGGTCGAGGAGACATTGGCTGACTTAATGGATTTTTTATCGACAACTACCGGCTTTTTCTCGCCTGGCTTCTTGTCCGCAGGCTTATGCAGCGTGCCTTCGGCAGCCTTTGCCACCACCGGTGCTACTGGTGCCGGCTCAGGCGCCTTGATTACTCTGCGCGGCGCACTCAACATGGCCTTGATTTGCGCAACTTCGTCTGCTACAGCTTTACGTGCCCGTTCGGTAGCCGCGGTTTTCTCGGCAGATTCCTTGGCTTGCAGATCAGACTTTTTCTTGGCTTCTTCAGCGGCAACGCGCTTCTTATCTTCAGCAGCGGCTCCGCCCGTTGTCGCCGCAGCCAGCACAGCCTGGGCAGCATTTTTTTCCGCCTCGACCTTGGCTTTCTGCAATGCCTTTTCTTGCGCTTCGGCCTGCGCCGCCTTTTCAGCCTCAAGTTTCGCCAAATGCTCTTGCTTTTCGCGTAACTCCGCCTCCTGACGAGAAATCAACTCCGCTTGACGCCGCATCTCTTCTTCGCGCCGAGCGATCTCATCCGCATCGACCACGGGCAAAGTCGCGACAACATCCGCCCCATCTGTCGGCGCATCTTCGCGCTTGACAAAGGTACGCTTCTTGCGCACTTCCACTTGAATCGTGCGCGACTTGCCGGTAGCATCAGCCTGCTTGATCTCTGTCGTTTCCTTACGTGTCAACGTAATTTTCTTCTTATCGCCATCCTGCGCGGCACCATGTGTCCGGCGCAGATGATCGAGAAGCTTATCCTTGTCTTCCTTCGACAGCGGATCGGACGCCGAGCTTTTTTGTACGCCAGAGGCGTGCAACTGCGTCAGCAGCAGATCCGCTGACATATTCAGCTCGGTGGCAAATTGGGCTACATTGTTACTCGCCATTCAGTCCTCTTTTCTATGTTGCTCGACAGATAATAATGAAACGCTCAAATCACTTGACATCAACCAGGCTCCAAGCCTTGGTTTGCAGTGCCTTGGCGCGTTCATCGTACTTGGCATCGATGAGCTTCATTTCATCATCCGTCACATCTTCAAATTCATTTTCGATCAATTGTCGCGCACGGTCTGCCGGCAATGCCAGAATTGCACCGAATTCATCGTACGCCAGGCCGGCAAATGCTCGGATTGTCTTGACCTTCGCCAAGCCCAGCTTGCCAGCGGTGATGCGGTCCATGCCATCAAGATTTACAAGACCTTCCTCCATGCCATCAAGACCCTCTTCCGAGGCAATCGCCTCGGATACCAGCGCGTCTCGGGCCCGGGTACGCAATTCATTCACCGTTTCCTGATCGAAAGATTCGATCTCAAGCATTTCGCTAATCGGCACATAAGCAACTTCTTCGAGGCTGGTGAAGCCTTCCTCGACCAGGATATCGGCGACCTCCTGGTCGACATCCAGCTTATCCATGAAAATCAAGCGTATTGCGGCGGTTTCCAACGCTGATTTATCAGCCGATTCCTCTGCCGTCATGATATTGATTTTCCAGCCCGTCAACTCCGAGGCCAGACGCACATTTTGCCCACTGCGACCAATTGCAATAGCCAAATTCTCCTCATCAACCACGACGTCCATTGCGTGCTTTTCTTCGTCCACTACAATCGACAGCACATTCGCCGGCGCCAGCGCGCCAATCACGAATTGCGCAGGGTCCTCTGACCACAGCACGATATCCACACGCTCACCACCCAACTCGCCAGTCACCGCCTGCACGCGCGAGCCGCGCATACCCACACAGGTACCGATTGGATCGATGCGCTTATCATTGGTAAACACGGCAATTTTCGCCCGCACCCCAGGGTCGCGAGCAGCCGACTTTACTTCAAGGCTGCCCTGCTCTATCTCAGGAACCTCAAGTTCAAACAATTTCATGATGAATTCCGGCGCCGTACGCGAAAGAATTACCTGCGGCCCACGAACATTGCGATCTATTCTCAGGATATAGGCGCGCACACGATCACCGATCCGCAGATTTTCCTTGGGGATCATTTGATCCCGAGGCAGGCGAGCCTCAATCTTACCAGACTCGACAATTGCATCCCCGCGCTCCAGGCGCTTGATGGTGCCGGTAACCAGCGAATCGCCGCGCTCAAGGAAATCCACCAGAATCTGCTCGCGCTCCGCATCACGAATACGCTGCAATACAACTTGCTTTGTGTCTTGCGCAAAACGGCGTCCGAAATCGACTGACTCAATTGGCTCTTCTATGTAATCGTCAACTTCGATGTCGGCAATCTGCTCCTTTGCCTCAAAATGCAAAACTTCCTGATCCGGCAATTGCAAACCAGCCTCATCAGGCACAACATGCCAGCGACGGAAGGATTCGAATTGGCCTGTTTCACGATCGATATTCACACGAATATCGACATCACCGTCATATCGCTTCTTCGTCGCCTGTGCCAGTGCATGCTCAAGCGCACCAAAAACCACATCCTTATCGACATTTTTCTCACGCGCTAACGCATCAACCAATAATAAAACTTCTCGACTCATGCTTTGCGGCTCCTAAAATCCACTTTCGGCACCAATCGTGCCTTATCTACGTCAGCGAGCGTAAAATCCAGCATCGCCATCCCATCATTTCCTTCAAACTCCAACCTCAACACCTCACCCAGAGGTTCATGAAGAATGCCTTGAAACGTCTTGCGATTCGACGCCCCCGGCATTGGCAAGCGCAATTTGACCTGCACCTCCTGCCCCGTGAATCGCACATAATCAGAAAATTTCTTCAACGGACGATCCAGTCCCGGCGATGAAATTTCAAGTCGAGAATAATTGACATTCTCGACCGTCAATACATGCGTCAACTGGTGACTCACCTTTTCACAATCTTCAACTGTAATGGTGAGGCCTTTTTCAGCATCTTCCGGCACGAAATCAATATACACGCGCAATAGGCCACGCTCCGCCTGCTCGAAATCGACAAGCTCATAGCCCATACCGACAACTGTTTTTTCAATTAAATCCAGCAAACGCAAAACATTCTCCGTACATAAGCCAACCCTGCCACGCCACAACAGCGCCCACTGGATTCGAAAACCATTCAGCAAAAAAAAAATGGGCCTCTGCCCATCTTTTATTTACACGCCAAGCCAAACTGTGAGCCAACAATGAATTCAGAGCGACTTTTCAAGTTAGCGCATTATATACGACTGCCCCGCATGCCGCAATGTAAAAAATCTTCCCGCATCCGAGGGGCGGTGTACGTATTATCATGAAAACGCAGGGAATTTCAAGAAATAATTCCCCTGGACCAATTCAACTCGTGGAATTACGCCTTATTGCGTCGGCGAGGAGCCACTTGCTGAGGATTCGCCCCATATGACTGGCGTCCAGGATTACGCCGCGGCTGCCCCATGCCGGCATAACCAAACGTGGTCTGGAGCGGGTCAGGCTGGCGGTTTCTGGCCGGCTGAGTTTTTGCCAGCTCAAAGCCCTGCCCCTGCTTTTTGAAATTCGAATTCGGATTCTTTTTACGGTCACCAACATTTTTGCGATCCCGATTTTCGCCATACCCCACAGATTCACCGCCGCGACTTTTGGCGGCAATTTTATCTAGGCCGCACAATCCCAACAATTCTCGCACCGTATTTTCCTCCATTTCCTCCCAGCGGCCACGCTTCAGGTTAGGTGGAAGGGTCATCGAGCCGTACCGGGTACGGATCAGGCGCGACACGGTTAATCCGATCGCTTCGAACATGCGCCGCACCTCGCGGTTCCTACCTTCACCGATAATGACCCGGTACCATTTGTTAATGCCCTCACCGCCGCCATCGGCAATTTTGGAAAACTGCGCCATGCCGTCCCCCAACTCGACCCCGCTCAGCAGTTTCTGGCGCATGCCCTCCTCCAGTTCACCTAGAGTTCGAACCGCATACTCGCGGTCAATGCCATAACGAGGATGCATGAGGCGATTGGCAAGATCTCCGGACGTTGTAAACAACAACAAGCCTTCCGTATTGAAATCCAGGCGACCGACCGCCAGCCATTTCCCCGCCTTCATGCTCGGCAAGCGGTCAAAGACTGACGGCCGCCCATCCGGATCGTTATGACTGACAATTTCGCCTGCAGGCTTGTGATACACCAGCACCCTGGGAGGGCGTTTGCTGACTTTTCGCTGAATCTGCTTGCCATTGATGCGCACAATATCCGTCGGCAAAATTCGCTGCCCGATATGGGCAGGCTCGCCGTTGACGGAGACACGTCCCGATATAATCAGATCCTCCATGTCGCGACGCGAGCCGAGCCCCACCTCGGCCAAGACTTTATGCAACTTGGGGGCGTCATCGTCCGCAGTCAGATCACGCCTGACGTTTTTCGGCTGTGCGGTACGGTTAGCCTGACGTGAATTGCTTTCAGTACCATCGGTCTGGCTATGATCGAACGCTTCGGAAGTAACAAACGAAAAGAGTGCATCAGCATCAACTGACTTTGAGCGCGTTTGTGATGCCTTGCCATTCCCCCGGGCATTGGGCGATTTTGATGCAACGCGCCCGGACTGACCCTGCCTCTTTTGCCGAATGCCGTTCCCGCGACCGTCTCGCTCCTGCCGTGATGAGTCCTGTACCGGCGCGATTGCTGCCGGCGCCGTGGCAACTAGCGGTTCAGCAGCAGAATTTTCCTGCACAGGGGCAACTGCGGGCGCAGCCTGACCAGCCAGTTGCGATGGAAGTAAAGTCGGCTCTGTTTTCCGCGGAGTGCGCGGGGCGCGCGCTGCACGCTTGACCGGCGGCACTTCAACCTCTGCGCCCATTGGTTTTATGTCGGTCGTTTTTTTCCGCGTGCGCACACGGTTGTTTTTTTCTGGTACCACCTTATCACCTTGAGCAGGTGTATCGGAGCTTTCCAGCGGAGGATTATTTGGATTGGACGTGTTCATTGTTTATTTCGTGATATTACTGTTCGCATTCGCGTCAATCACTGATTCCGCCGCATATAGATGAAGAAACGGCCTCAATTTGTGAAGCGGGAATGTGCACATCGGGCTCCTGGCCTTGTGCAGAATATGGAGTGACATCGCCGATGCTGCTGTCTGGCTCTACATGAGCAGAGCCAGCACTGACCTCTGCCAAACCTGCGGCAAGTTGAAGATCCGCCTCCATCGCTTGCATTTGCTGCAAGGTCTCACCCTGCATTTCGATTTTCGATGCCTGCTGCAGTTGCGGCAGCTTATCCAGAGAAACTAAGCCGAGATCACTCAAAAACTGCTTGGTAGTGGCAAGCAAAGCCGGGCGCCCCGGAACATCGCGATACCCGACGACATCGATCCATCCCCGCTCCTCCAGCAACTTTATCGTTTGCGAATTAACGGCAACACCACGTATCTCCTCTATGTCGCCCCGCGTCACCGGCTGCCGATAGGCAATGATTGCCAGGGTTTCCATGGTCGCTCTCGAATAGCGCTGTGGCTTCTCCGGATTCAAGCGATCCAAGTACGCCTTCATCTCCGGTTTACTTTGAACGCGCCAACCGGACGATAAAAAAACCATTTCTATACCCTTGCCCAGCCAGTCTGCGCACAACTCTTCGAGAATCGAATTAATATCTTCACTACCCAACGCATCCTCGCCGCCACCGAATAATTTCCTCATATCATGAACTGACAAGGGTTCGTGCGCGCACAACAAGGCTGTTTCGAGGACTTTTTTAGCCTCTGGAGTATTCATGTGCAGAATCTTAAGCGACTATTGCGAGATTGTATTTGACGACGATTTTTCAAAACGCCGACCAGCCAGATATTTTGTTGGTACCAGTTTCCAGCAAACACGTTGCCGAATTTGAAATGAATAACGATTTGAAAGAGTTGCGCGGCTAAACCGCTATGGCATTGCTGATACTGCCATCGAACTTGTTTTGCCTCTGCCTATGAGACAGAATCCGCCTGCCAACCCAATATGAGATTAACTAGCGCCTGCTTAAACTTCGGAAATTATAACTGCAATCGGCGAATTATATCAGAAAAGTCTTGCCGCCCGAAATCCCCGGCTGCGGCAAATAGAATCAGCGCACTAGTTGCGCGCCAGTGCAAATCAGCAAATTTATAAATCAACATAACAGATATACCTATTTACGACACCCGGATCTTCTCCAACGCTCTTATCAACAATGCGGGATCGTTGGCCGCCAACTGCTCCGAGTCTGAAAGCAATTGCCGAAACCCGCGCGCGCCAGGCATTCCCGCCATCAAGCCAAGCAGATGCCGTGTAATGCTATTAAGCCGCACCCCGCCTCCGGCATTCTGTCCGTAACGCGCAAGTTGATTCCTGACATATGGAACCATTGCCTCCAGCACCTCGGCACGGGTTTTGATCGGAGCACCGTCGCCATAGTAGCGTACGTCAAAATCCGCCATCAGGTAAGGATTGTGATACGCCTCGCGCCCCAGCATCACGCCATCGAGGTGCCGGAGATGGTCGTCGATTTCATCGGATGTTTTGACGCCGCCATTGAGAAGAATTTCGAGTTGCGGAAAATCGCGCTTCAATTGGTAGGCGAATTCGTACTTTAATGGCGGAATCTCGCGATTCTGCTTTGGGCTCAACCCCTTCAGGATCGCATTGCGGGCATGGACTATGAAGGTCGCGCACCCAGCCTGCGCCACGGTCCCGACAAAATCGCGCACAAAATCGTATGACTGCACCTGATCCACGCCGATCCGGTGTTTCACGGTGATGTCAATCGCCACGGCATCGCGCATCGCCTTTACGCAATCGGCCACCAGATTCGCCTCTAACATCAAGCAGGCGCCGAAAGCGCCTTTTTGCACGCGCTCCGACGGGCAGCCGCAATTCAGGTTGATTTCATCGTAGCCCCACGACTCGCCCAGCTTTGCACTTTTAGCCAAATCGCCCGGGTCGCTTCCACCTAGCTGCAATGCAACCGGATGCTCTTCCTGGCTGAAATCCAGATGTCGCGCAACATCCCCGTGCAGGAGTGCTCCGGTAGTCACCATTTCCGTATACAGCCAGGTGTGGCGCGTAATTTTTCTATGAAATGATCGGCAATGCCTGTCGGTCCAGTCCATCATCGGTGCTACGGAAACTCTTCTGCTGCGCTGCATGTTTGGTCCTGCAAATTTCATAAATATCAAAAACGCATTATGCGTTTATTCGGCAAATAGTGCAGGGCGGAGTCAGTATCTAAGTGGCATCCGCCTGCTCGCTCCAGTTTGAAGCAGGTTCTGACAAAATGGCGCCAAGCGCCGGTTGATGCCTGTATTTGCAGCGTAATGACAGGCGATTCTGCTCCAATCCACAGCAATCCTTGCTCATCCAACGGTTTTTCATTGAAGGCATACTGCGTGCCGTATTTTTTAATGGTCGATGAATTCAAGTGGATATAGACACGACATAACGCATACCCCTTGCATGTTTAAATAAATGCAAGCCGTTTTGCAGTCTCATCCACAAGGGAAAAGATTCAATTCTTCCTGCGGCAATCGCCATTTTCGATCGTATTCTATTTTCGCCAGATACAGCCCATCGGGCATGAATGTGGGCGCTGCATACTTGCGGTCGCGGCCTTCAAGCACATCCTTTAGCCAGTCGGGCGACTTCTTGCCGTTGCCGACAAATATCAGGGATCCGATAATATTTCTAACCATGTGATGCAAAAAAGCATTGGCACGCAAGGTGATCACGACCAAATCGCCTTTGCGCACGATATCGATGTCATGCATTGTCTTGACCGGGGATTTTGCCTGACACTGCGCGGCCCGGAAGGCGGAGAAATCATGTACGCCAATCAGCGATCTGGCTGCAATACGCATGCTGTTTTCGTCCAGCGGACGAAATACCCAGCCGACCTTTCCGGACAACAGCGGAGATCGGACCGGATGATTGTACAAAACATAATGGTAGGTGCGCGCGATCGCGCCAAAGCGCGCATGAAAAGCGTCCGCCGCGTCGCGGGTGACTTCGCATGCCCAGCGCACTGCAATCGATGGCGGTAAAAATGCGTTCACGCCGCGCACCCAGGAAGCTGCTTCCCGGTTTATGTCGGTATCGAAATGCACCACTTGTTCCATTGCGTGGACACCGGCATCGGTACGACCGGCGCACACGGTTGCGATCTCACGCAGTGTGAATGCTCCGAGTCCGGATTCCAGCACATCCTGAACCGTCCGTCCATCCGGCTGGGTTTGCCAGCCGGACCAGGGCGAACCGTCGTACTGAATACCGAGAGCAATGCGCTTCAATTCAGATCCATCCAATATCAAAAATAAAACGGGCGTCAGCCAAGCGCTGCGCCCGTCTTTCGTAATATAAAAATCAGGCCAGTTCCGCCAGCATAGACTTGGCTTTTTCGATTTGCGCCAGCGAGCCGTCTTTCAATACTTCATCCAGCAATTCGCGCGCGCCCTCCTTGTCGCCAATTTCCCGGTAAGCAATTGCCAGGTCGAGTTTGGTTGACATTCCAACATCGCCGAAAACCATATCGGAATGCGCCGCAGGGTTTGATTCCACCTGGGATGCTGCGCCCGACTGCTGGGCCGGATTAAATTCCAGGTCAATTCCGGATAAATCGAACTCCAGCCCCGCAATATCCGGATCATCCGCATCAAGTCCGGCTTCAGCGTCAGATTCCCGTACAGCCAATGCGGCAGGAGCCGCATCTGCTACGGGAGAATGGTTGCCTTGACCTGCCGTTGCATTATCAATCGCCGGACTTTCCAGGAAGTCAAAATCGACTTCGCCCAAATCGAACTTGAGAAGGGAGGGAACGGGCGCGACACCTTCAGCGATTTCCGGCATGGACGGCTCAGCCAGTGCTTCGGTTGCAGAATCGATACTGCCGGCATCGGATTTCCTGATTGCGGCAACGTCGGATACCGATGTGGCGTTGGCAATCTGGCCCAAATCAAAATCCAGCCCATTGAAAATCGAATTCCTCGCTTCGGCAAGACCATCAGGAGCCGGATCAGTCGATTCAGCCAAATCAAGCCGCTCCCCTATCACCGACTTGGCAGTATCGAATGCAAACAGCGCCGAATCAACGCCGGCATGTGACTGCGAATTGGTCAGGAGGGCCTCCGGATCAAGCTCTTCCAGAGGCAGGGTGGGAGTACCCAATGCAACGGCCTTGGCAGCGACCTCTTCGGACAGCGCACCGCCTGCATATAAAGAATTATTCGGATCGAGTGCAGCACCAAGCCGGGCAGCCTGATGCCACTCATCGGTTTCCCCCCTCGTCATCCCATACAATTCGCTGGCGAGCATCTCAAAAGAACGCAAATCCTTGCGACTTGCATAGATTTCCAGCAACTTCAGGCGAACCGGATGGCGGTCCGGCTGTGTCCGCAACGCCTCCTTCAGAATTTCTTCAGCCTGGGCATCGCGCCCGTAAGCAATATAGACATCCGCCTCAGCAACCGGGTCGACTTCATTGGCGTCAAGTTGACTGGCTGACGGCGAGAAACTGGAGTTGAATACGCTATTGTTGGTATCCACGCTCTGGCCGCCGGTCGAGCCAAACAGTGAATTCCTTTGCAAACTGGAGGCAGCCAGCGTGCTGCCGTCAAATTTGTTGTGCGGTTTTTTTCTGCGGCGATTACTGTAGATGCCGAAGGCACCCAGAATGGCTACCAGAATTCCGGCGCCGGGCAACAACAGGGGATTATCCAGCAATTCGTCGAAAAAACCAGGCTGCGCCGGCGGTGCTTCGGCCACTTTGTTTTTTGCTGCAACACTGGAAACGGTTGCTGGTGACGCGACGCCCGGTGGGCTGGGTGGTTCAATCGAGGCGGTTTGCGCATGGAGTTGCTGTTCGGTCAGCGCTTTACTCTTGACCTCGAGAAGCTTTTGCAAGTCGCTTACGTTTTTCTCCAGGCTCTTGATGCGCGCATTGGCTTCTTCCGCCGCTTTTTCGGTTGCAACCCCATTCACATCGATGGCCGCAGTTGCGTTAGCCAAACCCGCGGCCCTGCCTGTCGCGGCATCGGCCTTGGATAACTTCAGTTTATCTTTCGATTCAGCAACAATTGCCTGCGTTTCTTCGACTTTGGTCGTGATCTTGCCTGCCGCACTTTGTACTGCTGTTGCCGGGGATTCTGCGGCGTTTCCGGCAATCTTGCCGGCCAGCTGGTTCCGATACGCATTGAAATCGGCGGCTTGAGCCACGACGACGACGGCAGCGCCTGCTGCCGAAACGTTGCCTGCGGTAGTGCTGTCCGGAACAGACAGCACATAGCCGGCACGCATCCGGTTCATGTTATTACCGGCAAATCCATTCGGATTGGCCCGGTACAAGGCAACCAGCATCTGATCCAGCGAAACGCCTTCCGGCTTGAATTTTGCTGCAACCCGGGTCAGCGTATCCCCGCTCCTGACCTGATAGCTGGTCGATTTTGCGTCTGCAATCGGCTTCGAACGTTCTTTTGGCGCCGAACGGTTGACGCGCGCAGCCCTTTCTTCCAGGGGCACGGCCGGAGCCGGCGCTGCCTGGGCCCTCTCGGCGACTACCACCTCTGCCGGCGCGACTACCTGTGTATTCTGACTCAGGCGCAAATCGACCGGATCCAGCAAAAAAGTATACTCCCGGATCAGACGCCCCTTGTTACTGCCGCCCAGCTCCAGCAGTACGTCAACGAACGGCTCATTGATCGGTTGAGTCGAAGTCATGCTGATGACTTGACGCCCGCCCCGTTGCTCAACGGCGAAATGCAATGACAACAGAACAGGATTGAAGTCAATCTTGGCTTGCCGGAATGCCTCGACCGGGGCCAATTTCGCGACCAAGGATCCAGCTTCATCCTTGCCGGCGGATGACAGTTCGATTTCTGCCCGCAACGGCTGCCCGAGCGAAGACAACACCGTCAACTTACCCAGGCCGGCAGCATGCGCAGCGGAAGACAATATGACCGAAGCAACAGCAGCGCTTAGTGTTTTCAAGCCGAACAAAATAAATGTAGGTGCGCTTTTTGGATGCATATTGATTGGCATATTCATGCTTAGGGTTAGCTTACCTTGCAAGAAACATAATTACTGCTTCACGGCAACATTATTCTCAGGGATACCAACATATCATTACCTAGTTTGCGGTGCAAGCGAACCATTCCTCCTGAGGCCATTTCCAGATGCATCGGGCGTCTTGCCGCTGCGCATTCACGATGGAGTGCCTAAAGAAAACAGTGTCGGCAGCCCCTGACATGCAAAACCCGCCAAACATTCTCGCTAATGATCGTTTGGCGGGTTTCAGTTGCGCACTAGCAACAAAAAATTATGCTTCCAGCAATATCCGTAGCATGCGGCGCAACGGCTCTGCCGCACCCCACAACAGTTGGTCGCCGACGGTGAATGCGGACAGGTATTCGCCGCCCATCTGCATCTTGCGCATGCGTCCGACCGGAATCGTCAGGCTGCCGGTCACGGCAGCAGGCGTCAGGTCGCGCATCGATGCCTCGCGGTTGTTCGGCACCACTTTCACCCATTGATTGTTCTGCGCGATGATGTCGTTGATTTCATCCAGCGGCACGTCTTTTTTCAGCTTGATGGTCAAGGCCTGGGAATGGCAGCGCATCGCCCCCACGCGCACGCACAGGCCGTCGACCGGAATCGCCCTGGAGCCGAACGCTTCGCCCTTGCCGAGTATCTTGTTGGTTTCGGCGCCGGCCTTCCATTCTTCGCGCGACATGCCGTCGCCGAGATCCTTGTCGATCCAAGGAATCAGATTGCCGGCCAGCGGCACGCCGAACTGCCTGGTTTCATCGTCGCTCATCGCGTGCTGCTTGGCCAGCACCTGACGGTCGATCTCGAGGATGGCGGCGGCCGGATTGTCCAGCAGCGCCTTCACCGAAGCATTGATGGTACCGAACTGAGTCAGCAATTCCCGCATGTGCTGGGCGCCGCCGCCGGAGGCTGCCTGGTAGGTCATCGACGTCATCCAGTCCACCAGATCGTGCTGGAACAAGCCGCCCAGACCCATCAGCATGCAGGACACGGTGCAATTGCCGCCGATGTAATTCTTCACACCCTTGCCGAGCGCGGCCTTGATCACGTCCAGATTCACCGGGTCGAGCACGATCACGGCATCATCCTGCATCCGCAGCGTCGACGCCGCATCGATCCAGTAGCCGTTCCAGCCTGCCGCACGCAGCTTCGGGAACACCTCGGTAGTGTAATCGCCGCCCTGGCAGGTGATGATGACGTCGCACTTCTTGAGCGCGTCGAGATCGCCGGCGTCTTTCAACGTCGTTTCATTCTTCGCCATCGCGGGCGCCTTGCCGCCTGCGTTCGATGTCGAAAAGAACACCGGTTCGATATGGGCGAAATCGCCCTCTTCCTGCATGCGCTGCATCAGGACCGAACCGACCATGCCACGCCAACCGACCAAACCGACTAATTTCATGATTTCCTCAAGTGCAATTTCAAAAATATTTCAATATTGGGCATTATTCAAACCAGCGCTTGCAAGACTGCCGCGCCCATTTCCCTGGTGCCGACCTTGCGCATGCCTGCCTCAAAGATATCCGGTGTGCGCAAGCCCTGCGCCAGCACTTTCTTGACCGCAGCTTCAATCCTGTCGGCCTGCTGCGGCTTGTTCAGCGAATAACGCAACATCATCGCCGCCGACAGGATCGTCGCCAGCGGGTTGGCCACGCCCTTGCCGGCGATATCGGGCGCGGAGCCGTGTGACGGCTCATACAAGCCCTTGTTGTTGGCGTCCAGCGAAGCCGAAGGCAGCATGCCGATCGAGCCGGTCAGCATCGCGGCGCAGTCCGACAGGATGTCGCCGAACAGATTGCCGGTCACCATGACGTCGAATTTCTTCGGCGCCCGCACCAGCTGCATGGCGGCATTATCGACATACATGTGATCGAGCGCGACGTCCGGATATTCGCGATGGACGTCGATGACGATCTCTTTCCAGAACTGGAAGGTTTCCAGCACATTGGCCTTGTCCACGCTGGTCAGGCGCTTGTCGCGCTTTTGCGCGGCCTGGAATGCGACGTGGGCAATGCGGCGGATTTCGCCTTCCGCATAACGCATGGTATCGAAGCCTTCGCGCTGCCCCTTGAACGGGCCGTCCGGGCATTCGCGCACGCCGCGCGGCTGGCCAAAATAGACATCGCCGGTCAGTTCGCGGATGATCAGGATATCCAGCCCGGACACCACCTCCGGCTTCAACGTGGATGCGCCAGCCAGTTCCGGATACAGGATAGCCGGCCGCAGATTGGCAAACAGGTTCAGATTCTTGCGCAAGCCGAGAATCGCCTGCTCCGGGCGCAGCGCGCGCTCCAGGGTGTCGTATTTCCAGTCGCCGACCGCGCCGAACAGGATCGCATCGGCCTCTTTTGCCAGTTTCAGCGTGCCTTCCGGCAGCGGATGGCCGTGCGCCTCGTAGCCGGCGCCGCCGACCGGCGCGGTTTCCATCTCGAAGGATTCGCCCAGCGCGTTGAGTACCAGCACCGCTTGTTCGACGATTTCAGGACCGATGCCGTCACCCGGCAAGACTGCGATTTTCATGGTGGTTCTTTGCTATAAATAACTAAATTGACAAGGCGCCAAAAACACAAGTATCAAATGGTGTTGGCCAGCCAGGGTTGGGATGCAATGTGGCGCTCTTCGAAAGCACGGATCGTGTCGGCCTGGCGCAATGTCAGTCCGATGTCGTCGAGCCCGTTGAGCATGCAGTATTTCCTGAAGGCATCGATATCGAACGGATACGCGACGCTGCCGTTGGCGGTCGTCACCAACTGCTGTTCCAGATCGATCACCAGCCGGAAACCCGGGAACGCCTTGACTTCATTGAACAGGTGGTCGACCTGCAATTCGGTCAGGGCGATCGGCAGCAAGCCGTTCTTGTAGCAGTTGTTGAAGAAGATATCGGCGAAACTGGGCGCAATCACGGCCCGGAAACCGTATTGCTCCAGCGCCCACGGCGCATGCTCGCGCGACGAGCCACAGCCGAAATTCTTGCGCGTCAAAAGTATCGAGGCGCCCTGATAGCGCGGCTGATTCAGCACGAAATCGGGATTGAGCGGACGCCGGGAATTATCCTGGCCGGGCTCGCCATGATCGAGATAACGCCATTCGTCGAACAGGTTCGGACCGAAACCGGAGCGCTTGATGGATTTCAGGAACTGCTTCGGGATAATGGCGTCGGTATCCACGTTGGCGCGATCCAGCGGTGCTACCAGGCCATCGAGTACGGTAAATTTTTCCATGATATTTGCTTTATTTTCTCGCTGCACCCTCAACCTTGCTGCCAACTTTCTGGACATCCTTGCCAAACCCTTCCATGGTGTTGCAGGCACTGAGGGCGAAAGCGATACAGATCAGGGTGAGTAATTTTTTCATGTTGATTTTTGCGGATAAGTGGATTAACGGAGCAAGCGCACATCGACGAAATGTCCGGCGATACCGGCGGCGGCAGCCATCTCGGGCGACACCAGATGGGTACGGCCGCCCTGGCCCTGACGTCCTTCGAAGTTGCGGTTCGAGGTCGATGCGCAACGCTCGCCCGGCTCCAGGCGGTCTGCATTCATGGCCAGGCACATCGAGCAACCCGGCTCGCGCCACTCGAAACCGGCATCGCGGAAGATCCGGTCCAAGCCTTCGCGCTCGGCCTGATCCTTGACCAGGCCGGAGCCCGGCACCACCATCGCCAGCCTGACGTTGGAAGCGCGATACTTGCCGCGCACCACGGCGGCGGCGGCGCGCAAATCCTCGATGCGCGAATTGGTGCAGGAGCCGATGAAGACCTTGTCGATGCGGATGTCCGAAATCGCGGTATTCGGCTTCAAGTCCATGTAGACCAGCGCCTTTTCCATCGCGTCGCGCTTGACCGCATCTTTTTCCTGGTCCGGATCCGGCACCCGGTCGTCGATCGAGACCACCATCTCGGGCGAGGTGCCCCAGGTCACTTGCGGCTTGACGTCGGCGGCGTTCAGCGTCACCACCAGATCGAAACGGGCGCCGGCATCGGTATGCAGCGTGCGCCAGTAGTCGACTGCACGGTCCCAGTGCGGGCCAACCGGGGACAGCGGCCGCCCCTTGACGTAATTGATGGTGGTGTCGTCGACACCGATCATGCCGGCGCGGGCGCCGGCTTCGATCGCCATGTTGCAGACCGTCATGCGGCCTTCCATCGACAGGCTACGGATGGCCGAGCCGGCAAATTCGATCGCGTAGCCGGTGCCGCCGGCGGTGCCGATCTTGCCGATAACGGCCAGCACGATGTCCTTGGCGGTGACGCCGAACGGCAGCGCGCCGTCCACCTGCACCAGCATCGCCTTCGATTTTTTTGCCAGCAAGGTCTGGGTGGCCAGCACGTGCTCGACTTCGGAGGTGCCGATGCCGTGCGCCAGGCAGCCGAACGCGCCGTGGGTCGAGGTGTGAGAATCGCCGCAGACCACCGTCATGCCGGGCAGCGTTGCACCCTGCTCCGGCCCTATCACGTGGACGATGCCCTGGCGCTTGTCGCGCATGTTGAAGTAGGTCAGCCCGTATTCGGCGGCATTGGCGTCCAGGGTTTCCACCTGCAGGCGCGAAGTCGGGTCGGCGATGCCGTTGGCGCGGTCGGTGGTGGGCACGTTGTGGTCGGCCACCATCAGGTTGGCGGCGACCCGCCACGGCTTGCGCCCGGCCAGCTTCAGCCCCTCGAAAGCCTGCGGGCTGGTGACTTCGTGCAGCAGATGCCGGTCGATATACAGTATCGTGGTGCCGTCTTCGCCGACGTGTACCACGTGCGAATCCCAGAGTTTGTCGTAGAGCGTCTTGGCCATATTTTAAGCGGATAAAAAGCGGGTAAATGCGTAAATTAGCGTTCGATTATGCCATATTTGCAGGCGGCCAGAAGCCGCTGCGGCACTCCATCAGCGCTTTTTCCGCGCTTGCTCGTACAGCGGCATCACGCGCTGCGCATAATCGGTCAGATCGCTCTGGCGGCTTTCGCGCGACGGATGGGTGGACAGGAACTCGGGCGGCGCACTGCCGCCGGCCTGCGCCATTTTTTGCCACAGGCTGACTGCGGCGCGCGGATCGAAGCCGGCGCGGGCTGCCAATTCGACTCCGATGCGGTCGGCCTCGGTCTCGTGCAGGCGCGAATTCGGCAAGCCGATGCCGAGCTGCAGGCCGGTGCTGGCGACCTTGCCCAGCCCTTCGATGCCGTAAATGGCGCCCAGGATCTCGGCCCCGGCCGAGGCCAGGTCGGTACCGACCTGCTGCGAAGCCCGCTCCCGCGCATGCTCGCGCAACGCGTGGGCGATTTCATGGCCGAGCACCGCAGCCAGTTCGTCGTCGCTGATCCGCAGCTTTTCGATCAAGCCGGTGTACACCGCAATCTTGCCGCCGGGCATGCACCAGGCATTGACCTCGGGCGCGGTGATCAGGTTTTCCTCCCACTGCCAGTTGCGCGCATCGGGGCGGAATACCCCGGTCTGCGCAATCAGGCGGCTGGCAATGCCGCGCATCCGGCTCACCTGCGCAGCGTCGCGGTTCAGCGTGCCTTTCTGGCGCGCATCGGCCAGCACTTCACCGTATTGCTGGCGCGCCGCCTGCTCTACCTGCTGCTCCGACACCGACATTCTTTGCGTGCGGCCAATGCCGACCGCGCCGCCCTGGGTGGTCTGGACCGAGCTGCAGGATGCCAGGATCAGCGCCGCCAGCAACATGCCTAGCGGCCTCGAAATGATACGAATATGCGCATTTTTCATCACGACTTTTCCTTGAAGAGCACTGGATCAGGCTTTCAATCCGAAAAACATACCAGATGCTGTATTTTTAATGACCGCTTATATTTATGCGGAAATTAGTACATTATTTAACATACTCCATATTTTAATTGAAAATTAGAGTGGAAATTCAAGCCACGACAGCCGGCAATCCAGTCGCAGCGCGCCCATCCACCGCATAGGCTGAAGCCGCCAGCAGCCGCTTCGTGTACGGGTGGCGCGGCTGCGACAGCACCGCTTCGGTCGGGCCGGATTCCAGCACCTTGCCGTCCTTCAGCACCAGCACCCGGTGCGCCATCGCCCGGATCACGGCCAGGTCGTGGCTGATGAACAGGTAAGCCATGCCGTACTTGCGCTGCAATTCGGCCAGCAGCAGCAGCACCTGCTGCTGCACCGAAACGTCCAGCGACGAAGTCGGCTCGTCCAGCAGGATCAACTCCGGCTTCAGCACCAGCACGCGGGCGATCGCGATACGCTGGCGCTGGCCGCCGGAAAACTCATGCGGATAGCGCGACAGCATGTCGGCGCTCAGGCCGACTTCGAGCAAACCATTGACCACCGCGGCGCGCAGCGCGGCGGCGTCAAGCTGCGGCTGGTGCAGCGCCAACCCTTCGCCGACGATCTGCTCGATGGTGCGGCGCGGCGACAGCGACGCGAACGGGTCCTGGAACACCACCTGCATCTTGGCGCGCAGCGGCCGCACCGCGGCGCTCGACATCGCGCTCACCGCTTGTCCGTCAAACTGGATATTCCCCTCCACGACCGCCGACGACAGCCGCAACAAGGCCATGCCCAGCGTCGATTTACCGGAGCCGGATTCGCCGACGATGCCCAGCGTTTCGCCCTGCTGCAATGTCAAGGTGACGTCATCGAGCGCGACGAATTGGGATTTCCTGAACCAGCCCTGCTTGATCGGAAAGGTGCAACTCAACTGTTGCGCGGCCAGCAGCACCGGCACGTCAGCCGCCACCGGAGCAACCTGGCGTTGCGGACGACTGGCCAGCAACTGGCAGGTGTAGGGCTGGCGCGGATTCGCAAACAGCTCTGCAGTCGGCGCGATTTCCACCAGACGGCCGCGTTCCATCACGCCGACCCGGTCGGCAAAATGGCGCACCAGATTCAGGTCGTGCGAGATGATCAGCACCGCCATGTTTTCTTCGCGCTGCAGCTGGTTCAGCAGCTCCAGGATCTGCACCTGGATCGTCACGTCGAGCGCGGTGGTCGGCTCGTCGGCGATCAGCAGCTTCGGCTTGCAGGCCAGCGCCATCGCGATCATCGCGCGCTGGCGCTGGCCGCCGGACAGCTGATGCGGATACGACAGCGCACGGCGCGCCGCCTCGGGAATCCCGGTCTTCTCCAGCAACTCGACGGTGCGCAATGCGGCCGATTTGGCATCGATGCCTTCGTGCAGCATCAGGACTTCGGCAATCTGGTTGCCGATCGTAAACAGCGGGTTCAGGGCCGTCATCGGCTCCTGGAAGATCATCGCCACGTCCTTGCCGCGCAACGCGCGCATCGCAGCTTCCGGGCGGCTCAGGATGTCCTTGCCCTCGAATTCGATCCGCCCGCTATAGCGCGCGTCCTGGTTCAGCCGCAAAATCGACAAGGCGGTGACGGTCTTGCCGGAGCCGGATTCGCCGACAATCGCCAGTTTTTCACCGGCGGCAATCGTGAAGCTGACGTCGTCGACGACAGTGGGCGCGCCAAAGGCCACGCTCAGGTTTTGTATCTGCAGCAGGCTCATGCCTTCCTCCTGACATCCAGCGCATTGCGCAGCGCGTCGCCGATATTGGTCAGCAGCAGCAAGGTGATGGTCAGCACCGCAAAGGTCGACAGCGCGATCCACCAGGCATCCAGGTTGTTCTTGCCCTGCGCCAGCAGCTCGCCCAGGCTCGGGGTCGACGGCGGCACGCCCAGCCCGAGGAAATCCAGGCTGGTCAGCGCCAGGATTGCGCCGCTCATGCGAAACGGCAGGAAGGTGACCACGGACGTCATGCTGTTCGGCAACACGTGGCGCCAGATGATTTGCGCATTCGATAAACCCAGCGCGCGCGCCGCCTGCACGTATTCGAGGTTGCGGTTGCGCAGGAAATCGGCCCGCACATAATCCGACAAGCCCATCCAGCCGAACAGCGACAGCAGCACCAGCAGCAGGCTGATGCTGGGCTCGAAGATCGAGGCGAAGATGATCAGCAGGTACAGTTCCGGCATCGAACTCCAGATTTCCATGAAGCGCTGGAACAGCAAATCGGTCTTGCCGGCGAAATAACCCTGCACCGCGCCGGTGACCATGCCCAGCAGCACGCCGGTAAAAGTCAGCGCCAGCGCAAACAGCACCGAGACCCGAAAGCCGTACAGCAAGCGCGCGGTCACGTCGCGGCCGCGGTCATCGGTGCCGAGCCAGTTTTCGCCGGACGGCGGGGCCGGATTGGGCGAGGTGGCGAAATAATTCAGGGTATCAAAACTGTAGGTGTTGGGCGGATAGAGCGCCCAGTTGCCGTTTTTCCGGAACTGGTCGCGGATGAACGGGTCCAGATAATCGGCCGGCGAATCGAAGTCGCCGCCGAAGGATTTTTCCGAATAGGTTTTCAGCACCGGAAACACCAGTTCGCCGTTATAGCGCGCCACCAGCGGCTTGTCGTTGGACAGCAGTTCGGCCATCAGGCTCAGGCCGAACAGCGCCGAAAACAGGATCAGGCTCCAGTAGCCGCGGCGGTTTTGCCGGAAGCGCAGCCAGATGCGGCGCCCGGGGGAAATCGAGGATGTTGTCATCGGTTTAGGCTTTCAAACTGCACGCGCGGATCGGCCCAGACGTAGCACAGGTCGCCCAGCAGCTTGACCACCAGGCCGATCAGCGTAAATAAATACAAGGTTCCCATCACCACCGGATAATCGCGCCGCACCACCGATTCGTACGACAGCAGGCCCAGGCCGTCGAGCGAAAACAGGGTCTCGATCAGCAGGCTGCCGGCAAAGAAGGCGCCGATGAAGGCGGCCGGAAAGCCGGTCACCAGCGGGATCAGCGCATTGCGGAACACGTGCTTGTACAGCACCGCGTTTTCGCTCAGGCCCTTGGCGCGCGCGGTCAGCACGTACTGCTTGCGGATTTCTTCCAGAAAGGTGTTCTTGGTCAGCATCGTCATCACCGCAAACGAACCGGCCACCGACGCGGTCACCGGCAGCGTGATATGCCACAGGTAATCGGTCACCTTGCCGAGCACGGACAGCATGTCCCAGTTGTCCGAAGTCAGGCCGCGCAGCGGGAACCACTGCACGAAGCTGCCGCCGCCGAACATCACCAGCAAAAACACGCCCAGCACGAAACCCGGGATCGAATAGCCGACCAGCACCAGCATGCTCGACGCCACGTCGAAGCGACTGCCTTCGCGGATCGCCTTCGCAATCCCCAGCGGCAGCGAGACGAAATAGGTCAGGAAGAAAGTCCACAGCCCGAGCGTGATCGAGACCGGCAGCTTGGATTTGACCAGTTGCCAGACATCCTTGTGATGGTAAAAACTCTGCCCCAGATCGAAGCTGGCGAAGCCTTTCAGCATTTGCCAGAAACGCTCCGGCGCCGGCTTGTCGAAACCGTACAGCGCCTTGATTTCGGCCACCCGCTCCGGATCGATGCCCTGCCGTCCGCGGTATTCGGCCGCGCCGCCGCCGGACGCCTCGCCGGCCGCGCCGCGCCCCTTGAGTTCCAGCAGCGCCTGCTCGACCGGGCCGCCCGGCACGAACTGGATCACCGCAAAGGTAATGCTGACCACGCCGACCAGGGTCGGCAGCATCAGCAACAAGCGTTTCGCTACGTAAGCCCACAGGTTCATTGTTGCCTCATTCATCCGGATGGCACAAAATCAACGCTTTAGCGCGCCTTTTCGCCATCCACAATACTATCAAGTGTATTTTTATTTTACCTACAATAAAAACAATGCGGAAA
>NZ_AVCC01000013.1 GCF_000622895.1 Herminiimonas sp. CN | reverse complement strand
GGCAAGAGAAGGCAGAAGCAGGCGGTACGGGAGTTGGCATAAGGGTGCGCAAGGGAATGGAATTTGCGCGCTGCGGTTAAAAAACATGTTGACGAAGTAATCGAAGCGCTGCATAATCTCACCTCTTCAGTGCTGCAAACAAAACGCTTTGCAGCCCGGCCGGTGCGGTAGAAAATACCAGCGCTGCCATGAAGTAAAAGATCTTTAACAATTAACAGTCGATAAGTGTGGGCACTTGATGAAGGCGCCATGCGTTCTGCCTCGGCAGATTGCATGAACTTAAAATATCAAATGCTCGCACAGAAGAAAAATAGGATCTTTTTGGAGGAAACTTCAGGAAGAGCCTGTCAGTATTTTGAGTGAGCGACCGGTCTGGCTAGGGTAAAACCTAAGCGGACCATGTCAGCAATGACATAAAACAGAGATTAAACTGAAGAGTTTGATCCTGGCTCAGATTGAACGCTGGCGGCATGCCTTACACATGCAAGTCGAACGGCAGCACGGATTTCGGTCTGGTGGCGAGTGGCGAACGGGTGAGTAATATATCGGAACGTACCCTAGAGTGGGGGATAACGCAGCGAAAGTTGCGCTAATACCGCATACGATCTACGGATGAAAGTGGGGGCTCGCAAGACCTCATGCTCGTGGAGCGGCCGATATCTGATTAGCTAGTTGGTAGGGTAAAAGCCTACCAAGGCGACGATCAGTAGCTGGTCTGAGAGGACGACCAGCCACACTGGGACTGAGACACGGCCCAGACTCCTACGGGAGGCAGCAGTGGGGAATTTTGGACAATGGGGGCAACCCTGATCCAGCAATGCCGCGTGAGTGAAGAAGGCCTTCGGGTTGTAAAGCTCTTTTGTCAGGGAAGAAACGGTGGGGGCTAATATCCTCTGCTAATGACGGTACCTGAAGAATAAGCACCGGCTAACTACGTGCCAGCAGCCGCGGTAATACGTAGGGTGCAAGCGTTAATCGGAATTACTGGGCGTAAAGCGTGCGCAGGCGGTTATGTAAGTCAGATGTGAAATCCCCGGGCTCAACCTGGGAATGGCATTTGAGACTGCATGGCTAGAGTGTGTCAGAGGGGGGTAGAATTCCACGTGTAGCAGTGAAATGCGTAGATATGTGGAGGAATACCGATGGCGAAGGCAGCCCCCTGGGATAACACTGACGCTCATGCACGAAAGCGTGGGGAGCAAACAGGATTAGATACCCTGGTAGTCCACGCCCTAAACGATGTCTACTAGTTGTCGGGTCTTAATTGACTTGGTAACGCAGCTAACGCGTGAAGTAGACCGCCTGGGGAGTACGGTCGCAAGATTAAAACTCAAAGGAATTGACGGGGACCCGCACAAGCGGTGGATGATGTGGATTAATTCGATGCAACGCGAAAAACCTTACCTACCCTTGACATGGACAGAATCCTTGAGAGATCGAGGAGTGCTCGAAAGAGAACTGTCACACAGGTGCTGCATGGCTGTCGTCAGCTCGTGTCGTGAGATGTTGGGTTAAGTCCCGCAACGAGCGCAACCCTTGTCATTAGTTGCTACGAAAGGGCACTCTAATGAGACTGCCGGTGACAAACCGGAGGAAGGTGGGGATGACGTCAAGTCCTCATGGCCCTTATGGGTAGGGCTTCACACGTCATACAATGGTACATACAGAGGGCCGCCAACCCGCGAGGGGGAGCTAATCCCAGAAAGTGTATCGTAGTCCGGATTGTAGTCTGCAACTCGACTACATGAAGTTGGAATCGCTAGTAATCGCGGATCAGCATGTCGCGGTGAATACGTTCCCGGGTCTTGTACACACCGCCCGTCACACCATGGGAGCGGGTTTCACCAGAAGTAGGTAGCTTAACCGCAAGGAGGGCGCTTACCACGGTGGGATTCGTGACTGGGGTGAAGTCGTAACAAGGTAGCCGTATCGGAAGGTGCGGCTGGATCACCTCCTTTCTAGAGTATGTGCCGGAATCAAGTGTTCACACTTATCGACTGTTAAGAAAAAAGAAGAGCAGCAATGAACAGTAATTGGACTGCAGGTCTGTGCCGTAGCAAGAAGGACTGCACGACCAACAGCTGAGAACTGATCCAAGCGGGTCTGTAGCTCAGCTGGTTAGAGCACTGTGTTGATAACGCAGGGGTCGTTGGTTCGAGTCCAACCAGACCTACCAAAGAGTATTGAGAAAGTACTGGGGGTTTAGCTCAGCTGGGAGAGCACCTGCTTTGCAAGCAGGGGGTCGTCGGTTCGATCCCGTCAACCTCCACCAAGTATCTGTGAGAATGCAAACCTGAGTTACGCATGCAATGCAAGAAGTGCATGAAAAATTCAGGTTTGGTTTCTTAAGCCATTAGCTGTTTCGTTCTTTAACAATCTGGAAGAAGTAAAGATTTATCATGAAGTGCAGATAAATCAAATCATCACGCCGATAGCGATATCGTGGCAGCAATGCCGGTGAGGAAATGATAATGCTGCAAGTCTTGATGGGTTGTGATTGTATCAAATCAAAAAAGTATTAAAAGCGAGTTTGAGAAGTCAGTTTTAGAAAATCAAATTCCTTGAGATACGGCAAACGCTAAAGTAATACTCATAGAATAACTCTATAGCCGGTTTTTAATCCTGCATGAATGGTAGTTTGGATTAGAAGCCAAAGTTATAGGGACAAGTGAATAAGTGCACATGGTGGATGCCTTGGCGATATCAGGCGATGAAGGACGTAGTAGCTTGCGATAAGCTGCGGGGAGCCAGCAAACAGGCTTTGATCCGCAGATTTCCGAATGGGGAAACCCGGCCGTAAGGTCATTGCATGCTGAATACATAGGCATGCAAAGCGAACGTGGCGAACTGAAACATCTAAGTAGCTACAGGAAAAGAAATCAACCGAGATTCCCAAAGTAGCGGCGAGCGAAATGGGAAGAGCCTGCAAGCAATAGCAGTAGACATAGTGGAATGCTCTGGAAATGGCAGCCATAGAGGGTGATAGCCCCGTACACGAAATGACTATTGTGGTACTAAGCTTGCGACAAGTAGGGCGGGACACGAGAAATCCTGTCTGAACATGGGGGGACCATCCTCCAAGGCTAAATACTCGATATCGACCGATAGTGAACCAGTACCGTGAGGGAAAGGCGAAAAGAACCCCGGAAGGGGAGTGAAATAGATCCTGAAACCGTGTGCATACAAACAGTAGGAGCGGACTTGTTCCGTGACTGCGTACCTTTTGTATAATGGGTCAGCGACTTACATTCAGTGGCAAGGTTAACCGCATAGGGAAGCCGTAGAGAAATCGAGTCCGAATAGGGCGATCAGTCGCTGGGTGTAGACCCGAAACCAAGTGATCTACTCATGGCCAGGTTGAAGGTGCGGTAACACGCACTGGAGGACCGAACCCACTAATGTTGAAAAATTAGGGGATGAGCTGTGGGTAGGGGTGAAAGGCTAAACAAACTTGGAAATAGCTGGTTCTCTCCGAAAACTATTTAGGTAGTGCCTCAAGTATCACCATCGGGGGTAGAGCACTGTTATGGCTAGGGGGTCATCGCGACTTACCAAACCATTGCAAACTCCGAATACCGATGAGTGCGAGCTTGGGAGACAGACGTCGGGTGCTAACGTCCGGCGTCAAGAGGGAAACAACCCAGACCGCCAGCTAAGGTCCCAAAGATTGGCTAAGTGGAAAACGAAGTGGGAAGGCTAAAACAGTCAGGAGGTTGGCTTAGAAGCAGCCATCCTTTAAAGAAAGCGTAATAGCTCACTGATCGAGTCGTCCTGCGCGGAAGATGTAACGGGGCTAAGCCAGTCACCGAAGCTGCGGATATGCAGTAATGCATATGGTAGGAGAGCGTTCTGTAAGCCTGCGAAGGTGTCTTGTAAAGGATGCTGGAGGTATCAGAAGTGCGAATGCTGACATGAGTAGCGATAATGGGGGTGAAAAGCCTCCACGCCGTAAGCCCAAGGTTTCCTGTTCAACGTTCATCGGAGCAGGGTGAGTCGGCCCCTAAGGCGAGGCAGAGATGCGTAGCTGATGGGAAGCAGGTTAATATTCCTGCACCGTCGTATGATGCGATGGGGGGACGGATCACAGAAGGTTGTCCGGCGGTTGGAAGTGCCGGTTCTTGACTTGTAGAAGGCTGTTAGGCAAATCCGGCAGCGTAATTCAAGGGGTTGAGACGAGCGAACTTGTTCGCGAAGCAATTGGAAGTGGTTCCAAGAAAAGCCTCTAAGCTTCAGTCATACGAGACCGTACCGCAAACCGACACAGGTGGGCGAGATGAGTATTCTAAGGCGCTTGAGAGAACTCGGGAGAAGGAACTCGGCAAATTGGTACCGTAACTTCGGGATAAGGTACGCCCTTGTAGTTTGACCCCCCTGCGGGGGAAGGATGAAAGGGTTGCAATAAACTGGTGGCTGCGACTGTTTAATAAAAACACAGCACTATGCAAACACGAAAGTGGACGTATATGGTGTGACTCCTGCCCGGTGCTGGAAGATTAAATGATGGGGTGCAAGCTCTTGATTGAAGTCCCAGTAAACGGCGGCCGTAACTATAACGGTCCTAAGGTAGCGAAATTCCTTGTCGGGTAAGTTCCGACCTGCACGAATGGAGTAACGATGGCCACACTGTCTCCTCCCGAGACTCAGCGAAGTTGAAATGTTTGTGATGATGCAATCTACCCGCGGCTAGACGGAAAGACCCCATGAACCTTTACTGTAGCTTTGCATTGAATTTTGAACCAATCTGTGTAGGATAGGTGGGAGGCTTTGAAGCGTGAACGCCAGTTTGCGTGGAGCCAACCTTGAAATACCACCCTGGTTTGTTTGAGATTCTAACCTTGGTCCGTTATCCGGATCGGGGACAGTGCATGGTAGGCAGTTTGACTGGGGCGGTCTCCTCCCAAAGTGTAACGGAGGAGTTCGAAGGTACGCTAGGTACGGTCGGACATCGTGCTAATAGTGCAATGGCATAAGCGTGCTTAACTGCGAGACTGACAAGTCGAGCAGGTACGAAAGTAGGACATAGTGATCCGGTGGTTCTGTATGGAAGGGCCATCGCTCAACGGATAAAAGGTACTCTGGGGATAACAGGCTGATTCCTCCCAAGAGTTCATATCGACGGGGGAGTTTGGCACCTCGATGTCGGCTCATCACATCCTGGGGCTGTAGCCGGTCCCAAGGGTATGGCTGTTCGCCATTTAAAGTGGTACGTGAGCTGGGTTTAAAACGTCGTGAGACAGTTTGGTCCCTATCTGCCGTGGGCGTTGGAAATTTGAAGGGGGCTGCTCCTAGTACGAGAGGACCGGAGTGGACGAACCTCTGGTGTACCGGTTGTCACGCCAGTGGCATTGCCGGGTAGCTAAGTTCGGAAGAGATAACCGCTGAAAGCATCTAAGCGGGAAACTCGCCTTGAGATGAGATTTCCCTGGAGCCATGAGCTCCTTGAAGGGTCGTTCGAGACCAGGACGTTGATAGGCTGGGTGTGGAAGTGCAGTAATGCATTAAGCTAACCAGTACTAATTGCCCGTAAGGCTTGTCCCTATAACCTTGGTCGGTTATGGATCGATGAGTAATGTACGTGTTTGCCTTGTTTGGCAGTCATAACCAGAATATACAATATTTACTTCTTCCAGATTGCGTTGTTTGCTGCCATGCCGGCCCGTAGAAATACGGCATGCGGAGGAGCAAGCGATGTTACAAGTTATGCCTGATGACCATAGCAAGTTGGTACCACCCCTTCCCATCCCGAACAGGACCGTGAAACGACTTCGCGCCGATGATAGTGCGTCAACACGTGTGAAAGTAGGTCATCGTCAGGCTGTTATTCCTAAAAACCCCGCAATCACCTTGCGGGGTTTTTTTATGCCCGTTCGGGTAGATTGAAAACCGCGTAATCCTGCTATCCTCTGCTGCTTTGCGTCATTGACTCAAAGCTAACGGCAAGTAAGCGTTCAAATGACATAATCGACGTCACTTAAAATATCATTTTTGCACTTAGCACAGCAAAATTTGCGCCGCTGTTTGGATGTTTGATCCCGCCATTGGAAAAGTGCTGGACCTTCAGTCCAAGATCGAGTTTGTTGGAAAAAACATACCCTATTCCGATGTGGTCGCCAAACTGAAAAGCGGTCGAGAATGAGCGGCCGTTGTTGTCATACGCATGGGAGAGCAAGTGCGCGCCAATGCCAGCTTCTGCGTAGGGCCCGGTTTTGCTATCGTGCTGGAAGCGGAAAACTGGTGTAATGCCAATGTCGGTAATATTCTGCGTGGCATCCGGGCGATTTTGATAGCGGGTGCCGCGCCATTGGGCTAGTGTCAGATCCCAATAACCGCCGATATGGCTATTGTTTGATTGCCACCATTTATCAGCCCAGTTCCACTGCGCGCCAATACGAACTATTTGTGTCTTGTTGCCGGTGGCCACCTCGAAGGAAGCGGAGTCGACTGCATAACTGCTGGTTTGCATGCCGATGGCAACAATGCTGGAAAAAAGAATTTTAATGGCGGATTGCTGAAGATATGCTGTCATGACAACTCTCGATGGTCGAAAATACTGGATTGATTAATTGCAATATTGTGCCATCCTTCTCGAGTTTGCGGGTCGCTGGTCGCAGTAGCATCTGGCGCCAAAAATTGGGTAACGTTTTTATCCCGTTTTCGTACCGACCATCAAGCGTATCTTTAAACCAAGGGGTGCAATGTGAGTACAAATATCAATCTGCCAAAAATCGCATTTCTCGGCATCGGCTTGATGGGGAAGCCAATGGCCTTGCGCTTATTGCAAGCAGGCTACCCTTTGATCGCATGGAATCGCACTCGCAGCAAGGCGGAAGAGCTAGTGCGGCACGGTGCGCTGGTTGCCAGTTCCATTGTGGAAGCAGTGCAGGATGCCCAGATTGTCATTACGATGCTGGAAGCAGGGCCGGTGGTGGCGCAGGTTGTTGGCGTTGCGCTGGCGGGATTTGCCGCCGGCACCTTGGTGATAGACATGAGTTCGACGCGTCAATCGGAAGCGCGTGTGCTGCATGCGCTGTTGCGCACGCACGGGATTGGATTCGTCGATGCTCCGGTTTCAGGCGGTGTGCTGGGGGCAGAGGCTGGTTCGCTGGCGATCATGGCGGGCGGCAGCGCTGCGGATTTTGCCAGGGCCGAGCCGATTCTGCGCAGCATGGGCCGCCCGACGCTGGTGGGGCCAGCGGGTTGCGGGCAGATTGCCAAGTTGTGTAATCAATTGATCGTCGGCGGCACGCTCAACATCATTGCGGAAGCCCTGTTGCTGGCACAGGCTGGCGGCGCCGATCCGGCTGCGGTAAGGGCTGCGCTGCGCGGCGGTTTCGCCGAGAGCCGCTTGCTGGAGGTGCATGGCGAACGCATGCTGGAACGCAATTTTTTGCCGGGCGGGCAAGTCAAGAGCCAGAGCAAGGATCTCGATAATGTATTGCTGGCGGCCGCAGACGCCGGTCTTGCACTGCCGCTGGCGCAGCAGGTTACGCAGCACTATCACAGCATTCTTGCCGCCATTCCGCATGCCGATCAGTCGGCTATCCTGCTGGCGCTGGAGGCCATCAATCCCGGTCTGCGTCTGGGTAAAGCGGCGGATCGCTTGCCAAACTGAGCGCTCAATTTTTGACGATGAAATACGTTGGCAGTATTTTAGAGTGCGTACGGAATTGTTGCGAAAATACATGATTTATATTGATACTCCGGCATGCATGTGGATGCAACTGAAATTCTCTGCGGCTTTGTCCCGGGCGTTTTCACCGCACGCATTGAATGGCACTGCTGCTACCAACCCCGCCGCACAAAATTCCGCGCGACCATTTCCCTGTTGATATGACACGTTTCTTGCTGCTCATGATCGCTTTGTTCGCACTTAACGGCTGCGCGCAATTCCCCGCTGACGCAATGCCGGAGCAGGCCGCAGCCATGCCCGGAAAAACCGGGTCGGATGCCGGACTGGCGCTGTTTTCCGCCAATGCCGCCGCCGGCCTGCCTGACGGCTGGTCGCCGCTGCTGATTACCCGCAACAAAAAACGTACCGAATACCGGCTGGTGTCCGAGGCGGGGCACACTATTTTGCATGCGCAAGCGAGCGCTGCCGCATCCGGGCTGATACAGGAAACCAGCCTCGATCCGTTGCACTATCCGTGGCTGCAATGGCGCTGGAAAATCGCCGATCTGCTCCAGTCGGCCGACAATACCCGGCGCGAGGCGGAGGATTCACCGGTGCGCATCATACTGGCTTTCGATGGCGACAAGGATGCGCTGTCGTTTGCCGACCAGATCATGTTCGAAACCGGCAAACTGGTTTCCGGCCGCGATCTGCCGTATGCGACGCTGATGTATATATGGGAAAACAAGGCGCCGGTCGATACCGTCATCAATAACAGCCGCACCGGCCGGATCAAGATGATGGTTGCTGCCAGCGGCAATCGCGGCGTCGGCCGCTGGCAAAATTTTTCGCGCAACATTGTCGATGACTATGCGCGCGCCTTTGGTGCGAAGCCGGGCCGGCTGATCGGCATTGGCGTGATGACCGATACCGACAACACCGAGGAAAGTGTCGAGGCATGGTACGGCGACATTCTGCTGTTGGCGCAACAGGCCTCGGAGCATTAATCTTAGCCCGTCCCCTATCCGTCAAATTTGATTAAATGATGGGGTATGCATATTTTATTCAATTTTACGTATGCAATTATTGCGATATAAAAATATACAATGAGTAGTATATTTTATTCTTCTGGGCGCTGCCGGGACAGCAAACTTTGCACCAGGCTGACCCAGTAGGTGGCGCCGATCGGCAGCAGCGCATCGTTGAAGTCGTAGCTGGGGTTGTGCAGATTGCACGGCCCCAGTCCGTGTCCGCTGCTGCGATGGTCGCCTTCGCCATTGCCGATGAAGACGTAGCAACCCGGCTTTTCCTGCAGCATGAAGGCGAAATCTTCGGCGCCCATGGTCGGTTCTACCTGCGCATCGACCTGCTGCGCGCCCACCATCGACTGCAGCACGGCCACCGCGGCGGCGGTTTGCTGCGGATGATTGAATAGCGGCGGGTAATTGCGCTTGAACTCGAACTGCAACTCGGCATTGAAGGCGCTGGCGGTATGCCGGGCGATCTCGCGCATGCGTTGCTCGATCAGGTCCAGCACTTCAATGCTGAAGGTGCGTACGGTGCCGATCAGCGCGGCCTCGTCCGGGATCACGTTGGTGGTGCTGCCGGCGTGGATCTGGGTAATCGACAGCACCGCGGCATCGTTCGGATTGGTGTTGCGGCTGATGATGGTTTGCCAGCTTTGCGCGATCTGCACCGCCACCATGATCGGGTCGATGCCTTTGTGCGGTTGCGCCGCATGGCCGCCCTTGCCGCCGACAGTGACCTCAAACTCGTTGCTGGACGCCATCATCGGTCCCGGCATCACGCCGAAGCTGCCGACTGCAATGCCGGGCCAGTTGTGCATCCCGTACACCGCATCCATCGGACATTGTACAAACAGGCCGTCCTCCATCATCTTGCGCGCGCCGCCGCCGCCTTCCTCGGCTGGCTGAAAAATCAGGTAGACGGTGCCGTCGAAGTCGCGCTGTTTCGATAAATAATGGGCTGCGCCCAGCAGCATCGCGGTGTGGCCGTCATGGCCGCAGGCGTGCATCTTGCCGGGATGGCGGGACGTATGCGCAAAGGTATTGATCTCTTGCATCGGCAGCGCATCCATGTCGGCCCGCAGACCGATCGCGCGCTTGCTGTCGCCGTTCCTGATGATGCCGACCACGCCGGTGCCGCCCATACCGCGCAGGATCGGAATGCCCCATTCGGTCAGCTTGGCCGCCACCAGATCGGCGGTGCGCTGTTCTTCGTAGCAGAGTTCGGGATGGGCGTGGATGTCGCGGCGAATCTGCTGCAGCTCGGCCTGAAACTGGACGATCGGATCGAGTAATTGCATGGTGTTCTCCAAATTCTTTTGTCCTGCAAGGCAGGCTATATGAACGGCAATGGTAACTCCAACCGGCATGCGCGTGTGAATGCGGCGCGCTCCGATGGCGGCGTCGGGACGGGCGCAGTTGCGGTGAATTTGGATTACAGTACAGGATGCAAATCCCACCGAATAAAGCGAAGAATCCGATGACATCCTCGACCATCCGCGCGGTCTGCCCGCACGACTGTCCCGATACCTGCGCGCTGCTGGTGACCGTCGAGGGCGGCGTGGCCGTTGAGGTGCGCGGCGACCCCGCGCATCCGACCACGGCCGGCGCATTGTGCACCAAGGTGGCGCGGTATCCCGAGCGCACCTATCACAAGGACAGGCTGCTTTCGCCGATGAAACGCATCGGCAAGAAGGGCGAGGGCAAGTTCGCGCCGATTGGCTGGGAGGAGGCGATTGCCACCATCGCGGCCCGGCTGCAGCGCATTGCCGACCCGCAGGCGATCCTGCCGTACAGCTATGCCGGCACCATGGGGCTGGTGCAGGGCGAATCGATGGCGATGCGCTTTTTCCACAAGCTCGGCGCCTCGCTGCTGGAGCGCACCATCTGCTCCACCGCCGGCGGCGAGGGCTACAAGTACACGATCGGCGCGCGGATCGGCACCGATGTCGAGCAAACCGAACATGCCAAGCTGATCCTGATCTGGGGCGGCAATCCGGTCGCTTCCAACCTGCATTTCTGGATGCGGGCGCAGCAGGCCAAGCGCAACGGCGCCAAGCTGATCGCGATCGATCCGTACCGCTCGCTGACCGCGGAGAAATGCCATCAGCATATCGCGCTGCTGCCCGGCACCGATGCCGCACTGGCGCTGGGCCTGATGCACGTGCTGATCGCCGAAGATCTGGTCGACCGGGATTACATCGATCGCTATACCGAAGGCTACACGCAGCTCAAGGAACGGGCGGCCGAATGGCCGCCGCAGCGGGTGGCGGTGACCTGCGGCATCAGCGTCGGGGAAGTGCTGCAGCTGGCGCGCGATTACGGCGCCGCGGCGCGGCGCGGCGAAGCGGCGCTGATCCGGCTCAATTACGGCGTGCAGCGCACTCGCGGCGGCGGCATGGCGGTGCGCAATATCGCTTGCCTGCCGGCGCTGGCGGGCGCCTGGCGCCATGCGGCCGGCGGCGTGCTGCTGTCCTGCTCCGACGCCTTCCCGAAAGACCGCGCGGTGCTGGAGCGGCCCGACTTGCTGGCCGGGCGCAACCCGCGCAGCATCAATATGGTGACCATCGGCGACGATTTGCTGCGCGACGCCAGCCCCGCATTCGGCCCGAAGATCGAAGCGCTGATCGTGTATAACGCGAACCCGGTGGCGGTGGCGCCGGAGTCCGACAAGGTGGCGCAGGGCTTTGCGCGGGAAGACCTGTTTACCGTGGTGCTGGAGCATTTCCAGACCGACACCGCCGATTACGCCGACATCCTGCTGCCGGCCACCACGCAGCTCGAGCATGTCGATATCCATTCGACTTACGGCCATCTGTACATGATGGCAAACAATGCGGCGATTGCCCCGCTGGGCCAGGCGAAACCGAATACCGAGATATTCCGCCTGCTGGCGGCGCGCATGGGATTTTCCGAGCCCTGTTTCCAGGACAGCGACGACGCCATCGCGGCGCAGGCCTTCCGGGCCGACGATGCGCGGGTCGCCGGACCCTATTGGGAGCAGCTCAAGCGGCAAGGCTGGCAAAAGCTGCGGCTGGCCGACGCGCCGTTCGTGCACGGCGGCTTCCCGACCGCGTCCGGCAAATGCGCGCTGTATTCGCAGGCTATGGCGGACGCCGGGCTGGACCCGCTGCCGGCCTACAACGCGCCGCATGAATCGGCGGCCAGCAATCCGGCGCTGGCGGCGCGCTATCCGCTGGCGATGATCTCGCCGCCGGCCCGCAATTTCCTCAATTCCACCTTCGTCAACGTGCAAAGCCTGCGCGACACCGAAGGCGAGCCGCATCTGGACATGCATCCGGTTGATGCCGCGGCGCGCGGCATTGCGCAGGGCGAGCTGGTACGCATCTTCAACGACCGCGGCAGCTTTGCGTGCTGGGCGCGCGTCACTGATAGAGCCCGTCCCGGGCTGGTGGTCGGGCTGTCGATCTGGTGGAAAAAATTTGCCGCCGATGGCAAGAACGCGAACCAGGTGACCAGCCAGAGCCTGACCGACATGGGGCGCGGGCCGACTTTTTATGACGTGCTGGTGGAGGTCGAAAAAGCGTGAAACTGCGCGTGAAAACCACCTGGCGCATGGCGGTTCTGCTGGCCCTGAGCGGCCTGCTGGGCGGCTGTGCGCAGCTCGGCTATCTGGTGCAAGCCGCGCATGGGCAATCCGCACTGCTGTCTGCGGCGCGCCCGATCGACGACTGGCTGGCCGATCCGCAAGCCGATCCGGGCTTGAAGGACAAACTCGCCACCGCCAAACTCATCCGTGCTTTTGCGGTGCGCGAACTGGCGCTGCCGGATAACGCCAGCTACACCACTTACGCGGCGCTGCGGCGGCCGTTCGTGCTGTGGAACGTGGTCGCCACCCCGGCCTTGTCGCTCAAGCCGAAACAATGGTGCTTTCCGGTGGCGGGCTGCGTCAGTTATCGCGGCTATTACGAACTGGCGCAAGCCCGGGCCGAGGCGCTGGCCTTGCGCACCGAGGGCTACGACGTGCAGGTCGCCGGGGTGCCCGCCTACTCGACGCTGGGCTGGTTCAAGGATCCGGTGATCTCCACCTTCATCCATTACCCCGATGCCGAACTGGCGCGGCTGATTTTCCACGAGTTGGCGCATCAGGTCGCGTATGCGCCGGGCGATTCGGAATTCAACGAATCGTTTGCGACCACGGTGGAGCAGGCCGGTCTGCAGCGCTGGCTGGATGTGCATGGCGATGCCAAGATGCGTCAGTCGTATGCAGTGTATGCGGCGCGCAAGCAGGGTTTTCTGGGATTGTTGCTGCATTGTCGGCAGGCATTGGAAGCCAACTATGCGGCGGCAACGCCCGAGGCGGAAAAGCTGCGGCGCAAAGCCGAAATCTTCCAGGCGCTGCAGCAGGATTACCAGGCGCTGAAACAGTCGTGGGGCGGCTATACCGGCTACGACCGCTGGTTTGCCGAGCCGCTGTCGAATGCTCATCTGGCGGCGCTGGCGACCTACCATGATCTGGTGCCGGCGTTCCAGGCGCTGCTGCGACAGGATCAGGGTTTCGAGCGTTTTTATGCGGACGTCAAGGCGCTGGCCAATCTCGAGCGGCAACAGCGCCGCCGCCGTTTGCTGGAATTTGCCGGGACCCAAACTCTTAGAGATCTTGCTCTGTAAGCACGCAAAGGGCTTGTGCTGGAGCGTGGTGCCCGATAGCATGGCAATATAAAAAGAAACAACCGTGCGTTTTTTGCGGGACAGTTAACAATAATCGAGACAAGGGATACACCATGGATAAGATCTGGCTGAAAAACTATCCGGCAGGCGTACCGAGCGAAATCGACTTCACCCAATACCGCTCGCTGGCGCATTTGTTCGACGAGGCATTCCACAAATACGCGTCGCGCAACGCCTTCGTCTGCATGGATAAATTCCTCACCTACGGCGAAGTCGATGCGCTGTCCCGGAAATTCGGCGCCTGGCTGCAAAGCCGCAGCCTTGCCAAAGGTGCCCGGGTCGCGATCATGATGCCGAACGTGCTGCAGTATCCGGTGGCGATTGCCGCCATCCTGCGGGCCGGCTACACGGTGGTCAACGTCAACCCGCTGTACACCGCGCGCGAACTGGAGCACCAGCTCAAGGACAGCGGCGCCGAAGCCATCATCATCCTGGAAAATTTCGCCACCACGCTCGAGCATGTGATCGCCAGGACCAGCATCAAGCATGTGGTGGTGGCCAGCATGGGTGACCTGCTGGGCGGCGTCAAGGGCGCCATCGTCAATTTCGTGGTGCGCCATGTCAAGAAAATGGTGCCGCCCTACACCCTGCCGAACGCGATCCGCTTCAACCGGATGATGTCCGACGCCACCGGCATGCGCTTGCGTCCGGTCGAACTCAACCACGACGACATCGCATTCCTGCAATACACCGGCGGCACCACCGGGCTGTCCAAGGGCGCCATGCTGTCGCACCGCAACGTGATCGCCAACGTGCTGCAAAACGAGGCATGGCTGCAGCCGGCGCTGAGGAAGCAGCCGCGCGTTGAGCAGTTGACGATGGTGTGCGCTTTGCCGCTGTACCACATCTTTGCGCTGACGATTTGCGGCCTGCTGGGCACGCGCATCGGCGCACTCAATATCCTGGTGCCGAACCCGCGCGACTTCGCCGGCTTCGTCAAGGAGCTGTCGAAGTACAGGTTCAATATTTTTCCGGCCGTGAATACGCTGTTCAATGCGCTGCTGCATACCCCGGGTTTCGATCAGCTCGATTTTTCCGGCCTCAAGGTCTCCAACGGCGGCGGCATGGCGGTGCAGAAAGTGGTCGCCGACAAATGGCTCAAGGTCACCGGCTGCGCGATCGCCGAAGGCTACGGCCTGTCCGAAACCTCGCCGGTAGTCACCGCCAATCCGGCCGACAGCACCGAATATTCCGGCACCATCGGCTTGCCGATCCCGTCCACCGAAGTCGCCATTCTGGATGACGACGGTCAGCCGGTGCCGCTCGGCCAGGCCGGCGAAATCGCGATCCGAGGTCCGCAAGTGATGGCCGGCTATTGGCAGAGCCCGGAAGAAACGGCGCTCGCGATGACGCCGGACGGATTCTTCAAGTCGGGCGATATCGGCGTCATGGATGAGCGCGGCCATACCCGCATCGTCGACCGTAAGAAAGACATGATCCTGGTGTCCGGCTTCAACGTCTTCCCGACCGAGGTCGAGGGCGTGGTGGCCCAGCATCCGGGCGTGCTGGAATGCGCCTGCGTCGGAGTGCCTGACGAGCATTCGGGCGAAGCGGTGAAATTGTTCGTGGTGCGCAAGGACCCGGCGCTGACGGTCGAAGATCTGCAGCATTTCTGCAAGGAAGAACTGACCGGCTACAAGCGGCCGAAATTCATCGAGTTCCGCACCGAATTGCCAAAAACCAACGTCGGAAAGATATTGCGGCGCGAACTGCGCGACGAGAAGAGGGCTGCCTGAGGGATGGCGCAGTGTTCAGCTGACGCCTGGCGCCAGCAGCACGCTGCGCAGTAGTTCGCTGGCGCCATCCCAGACGATCTGCACGCCCAGACATAACAGAATGAAAGCAGACAAGCGCAGGAAAATCACAGTGCCGGCATCGCCCAGTGGCTTGAGCAGGCGCTGGGCGTAGCGCAGCGCAAGGTACAGCAGGCCGGCTATCACCAGCAGCGCCAGCACGCCGCCGCCTATTCGCGCCAAGGACAGCGTCAGCTTCTGGTCGTGCAGGGCAACGCCGACCGTGATCGCCGTGGCGATAGACCCTGGACCGCAGCTGATCGGGAATGTCAGCGGGTAGAAAGCCTGGCGGTGCGCATGCTCGGGTGTAAAGGCATCGGCGAGTTCGGCGCGGCGATCGTCGTCAGGATGGCTGGCATTGAGCATCCGCCACGCGTTGGCAGCGACGATCAGGCCGCCGCCAACGCGCACGATCGGCAGCGAAATGCCGAAAAAATCGAGTACGTAGGAGCCAACTAGCATCGAGCCCGCCATCAAGGCAAACATGTTGCGCGCGATGCGCCGCGCCAGCAGCGCCCGCGTGCTGGCCGATGCGCCTTCGGTCAGGCCGAGGAAAATCGGTGCAGTGGCAGCGGGATTCAGGATTGGCAGGATTGCTGCCAGCACGAACAGGAAGCTTTTGCCGAGCGCCAGTAGCAATGTGGCCGCCATGTCAGGGCCTCCGTTGCGTCTGTTTCGCGGCGCTCTCGCACATGCCTCGACGCAACGGCTTCTCCTGTCGCTGCTCTGCCGGAATAGTCCAGGTCGAAAGAATCAATTGCATCTTGTAACTCCTAAATTTTCCGCCGTACACGTTTGACGCGAGTCGGTCAGGTGTTTGCGAACGAGGAAAAAAACCGGCACAGTTCATCGTCGGGAATTTGCTGATTCGCAAACGAGAAACTTCCATGTTCCTTCATCTCGAGTGCAGCCTGCCGAATGAGCCCGTAAGTCGCTCGCGCCAGGCTGCCGCCGATAGTGATTCGCTTGACCCCAAGTTCCGCCAGATGCGCAACGCACAGCGTTGCGCCTGACAAGCCCATCACGACCGTCAGCGGGCCATCGATTTCTTTTGCCAACGCCTTAATGATGTCAGGATCGGATATGCCCGGAACAAACAAGCAGTCGGCGCCAGCCTCCCTGTACCTGTTGGCGCGTTCGACTGCGGCCGAGAACGGGTTTTCAACCTGCGCAAGGTAGCAATCGGTACGAGCCGTCAGCGTAAACGGGATCCCCGCCGCGTCAGCAGCATTCCGTGCGGCACGAATGCGCTCCACCGACAGGGCGGGGTCGAACAGCGGTGCGCTGCTATCGCCGGTGAAGTCCTCTATGTTTCCCCCCACCGCGCCAGCAGCAATGGCCAACCGAATGGTTTCACCGACTTGCCGGGGCTCAATGCCATAGCCTGCTTCAAGATCGGCGCTGACAGGAAGGCTAACGGCAGCGGCAATGCGGCGAATGCAGTCCGACATCGACTCGCGCGTTACAGCCCCCTCGTAATCGGGCAACCCCTGAGAAAACGCTATTCCGGCACTGGTGGTGCCAATGGCGGGAAAGCCGGAGACCGATAGCATTCGGGCGCTACCTGCATCCCAGGCATTTGGCATCAAGAATGTCCCGTCCTGGAGGTGTAGTTGTTTGAACAGCTGGGCCTTTTGTAACTGGTTCATGGGAATTCGCATTCTTTGCCGGTTGAGCGCCTAACTTCAATTAGGGGGAAATTTCTGGTTGTCCAGATGGCCTGCGATAGCCGGGAACGGCCGGCAGCCGCCATTCGCAGCATAAGCGATCGCATCTATTATTCGGCGGGTATATCTAAAAATACATGATTTTCAGCATGTATTTAAACGGAGTATATAAATACAATATCCAGTATGTTATTTGTGCGGAATGCCTCCGGCAGCCGATGTCAGCGATGCCAGCGGTGGAATCGGGCGCGGCTTGCGGTCTTCGCTGGTGGCGACGTAGGTCAGTGTGGCTTCGGTGACCTTGACCGTTTCAGCTTCCAGCCGGTTGCGCTCCGCATAGACTTCGACATTGATGGTGAGCGAGGTGTTGCCGACCCGCACCACTTCGGCGTAGAACGACAGCAGATCGCCGACGAATACCGGATGCTTGAACAGGAAGGAGTTTACCGCGATGGTGGCGACCCGTCCGTTGGCGCGGCGTGTCGCGAGGATCGCGCCGGCGATGTCGACCTGGGCCATGATCCAGCCGCCGAACACGTCGCCGTGGATATTCGCGTCCGTCGGCATCGGCATTACCCGTAGCGTCGGCATGATGCCGGGAGGCAAGCCAGGGTAGATGGCTGTGGCGGCGGTGTTTTCTGGTGTCGGTGTCATGTGGGTTCTCTAAGGGGCTACAATTCGGAACTGCGCGTCACCGCGCAACAGTATCTTTCAATTGAATCATAAAAGAGCCATTTTCGCCATGCGTCATCACTCCGGTTCGCCGCCGCCTCCCGTCTCACAAGGTCCTCGCAACGATTGGGCTACCTTGAAAACCTTGCTGCCCTACCTGTGGGTATACAAGTGGCGGGTGGTTTTTGCACTAGTGTTCCTGGTCGGCGCCAAGCTGGCCAACGTCGGCGTGCCGCTGGTGCTGAAGGCCCTGATCGACCGCATGACGATCAGCCCGAGCCAGCCGCAGGCGCTGCTGGTGTTGCCGCTGGGGATTTTGGTCGCGTATGGCGTGTTGCGGATGGCGACCACGCTGTTTACCGAATTGCGTGAATTCATTTTTGCCAGGGTCACGCAGCGGGCAGTGCGCACCATCGCATTGCGGGTATTCCGGCATTTGCATGCGCTGTCGCTACGCTTCCATTTGAACCGGCAGACCGGCGGCATGACGCGCGATATCGAGCGCGGTACGCGCGGCATCACGACGCTGGTGTCGTTTACGCTGTTTAATATCCTGCCGACCTTGATCGAGATCGCGCTGGTACTCGGTTACCTGGCGCTGCATTACGATATCTGGTTTTCGATCATCACGGTGGTGGCGCTGGCTTCCTATATCGGCTTTACCGTGCTGGTGACCGAGTGGCGCACGCATTTCCGGCGCACCATGAACGATCTGGATTCGAAAGCCAGCACCAGGGCCATCGATTCGCTGATCAATTATGAGACGGTCAAGTATTTCGGCAACGAGGATTACGAAGCCCATCGCTACGATGAAGGCTTGCGGCGCTATGAGGGCGCGGCGGTGAAGTCGCAGACTTCGCTGTCGCTGCTCAATACCGGTCAGTCGATCATCATCGCCATTGCGGTCACGCTGATCCTGTGGCGTGCGACCCAGGGCGTGATCAACGGCACGATGACGCTGGGCGATCTGGTGCTGGTCAACGCCTTCATGATCCAGTTGTATGTTCCGCTCAATTTTCTGGGCGTGATTTACCGCGAAGTCAAGCAAAGTCTGGCCGACATGGAGCGGCTGTTCGCGCTGCTGGACCAGAACCGCGAAGTGGCCGACAGTGCCGACGCCAGGCCGCTGCAGATCAAGGGTGCCGAGCTGCGTTTTTCCCATGTCGATTTCAGCTACGAGTCGAACCGGCAGATCCTGTTCGATGTCGATTTCACGATTCCCGCCGGCACCACGACGGCGGTGGTCGGCCATAGCGGATCGGGCAAGTCGACGCTGTCGCGGCTGCTGTTCCGCTTTTACGATCTGAACGCAGGCAGCATCACGATCGACGGCCAGGATTTGCGCGACGTCACGCAAGCATCCTTGCGCAGCGCGATCGGCATCGTGCCGCAGGATACCGTGCTGTTTAATGACACGATCGAATACAACATCGCCTACGGCAAGCCGGGCGCCAGCAAGGCAGAAATCGTCGGCGCGGCCCGGGCCGCGTATATCCACGACTTCATCGAAAGCCTGCCGGACGGCTACGCCACCCGGGTCGGCGAGCGCGGCCTGAAACTGTCTGGCGGCGAAAAACAGCGGGTCGCGATCGCCCGCACCGTGCTGAAAGACCCGGCGATCCTGGTTTTCGACGAAGCCACCTCGGCGCTGGATTCCAAGTCAGAGCAGGCGATCCAGGCGCAATTGAAGGAGATCGCCAAAAATCGCACCACGCTGGTGATCGCGCATCGGCTGTCGACGATTGCCGACGCGCAGCAGATTCTGGTGCTCGATCACGGCCGCATCGTCGAGCGCGGCACGCATGCCGACTTGCTGGCAGCGGATGGCGCCTATGCGCAGATGTGGCAGCGCCAGCAGGCGCGTCAGGATGAACAACTGCTGGATTCGCCACCAGATCGCCCTCAGATGGCGGTCGTGTAGGCAGATATGGATACCAAATGGCTTGAGGACTTCATTTCCCTGGCGGAGACCGGCAGTTTCAGCCGCTCCGCCGCAATGCGCCACGTCACGCAACCGGCATTTTCGCGCCGCATCCAGTCGCTTGAATCGTGGCTCGGTACCGATCTGATCGACCGCACCTCGTACCCGACCCGGCTGACGCCGGCCGGCGAGGTATTTTACGAGCAATCGCTGGAAGTGCTGGGGCAGATCAACAATGCCCGCGCGCTGCTGCGCGGCAAGCGCAAGGCGGCCCTGACTACGATCGATTTTGCGGTGCCGCATACCCTGTCGCTGACCTATATGCCGAAGTGGATGATGGCGCTGGAAGCCGGCTTCGGCCAGATCAGCGCGCGCCTGATTGCGCTCAATGTGCACGATGCGGTGATGACGCTGGTCGAAGGCGGCTGCGATTTGCTGATCTGCTACCACCATCCGCTGCAGCCGCTGCAACTCGACACCAGCCGCTACGACATGCTGACGCTGGGGTGCGAATCGTTGCGCGCCTATTCGCGCTGCGAGAAGACGGCAGCGCGAACGGCAGCGCCGAAATTCGTATTGCCCGGCAGCAGCGCGGCGCCGTTGCCGTTTCTGTCATATACCGACAATGCCTATTTCGGCCGCATGGTGGAGCTGATTCTGGCCAATGCCAGAACCGCCCTGCATCTGGATAAATGCTATGAAACCGATATGGCGGAAGGCTTGAAGATGATGGCGCTGGAAGGGCGCGGCCTGGCTTTTTTGCCGGAATCGGCGGTAACGCGCGAGGTAAAGGAAAAACGCCTGGCGCGCGCCGATGGCGGCAGCGGCGAATGGGAAGTCGAGATGGAGATCCGCCTGTACCGCGAGCGTCCTTCCGGCCTGCATCCGGGCAAGCCGCTGGTTGCGCGCCTGTGGGAGTATCTGCTACGGCGCAGCCAGTCGGAAATGCCGCCCCGATCGCAGCGCAAGCCGGCTTGATGTCCGGCTGCGTCAGGCGCTGCAGGCCGCATATGGGCGATCGTGAAATTGACCATGTCCTTCGTCTGTAACTATGCATCATACGCATAGTTACATGCATACAAAGCATTTGCCGGGGCAGGGAGCGCACCTTTAGGATGCTGTATCGCCTTGGCTGCCGCAAGTCTTTTGCTTGCAAGCCGGCGCCAAAACATTCAAGGAGCGTTCATACCATGTCCAGCAATCACGTTATTCCATCGTATCTCGATCACAGTCATTTAGGCCCCTGGGGCGTGTACCTCGAACAAATCGATCGGGTTACGCCGTATCTCGGTCACCTCAGCCGTTGGGTGGAAACCCTCAAGCGCCCGAAGCGAATTCTGATCGTCGATGTGCCGATCGAGCGCGACGACGGTACCGTCGCCCACTTCGAGGGCTATCGGGTCCAGCATAATCTGTCGCGCGGCCCAGGCAAGGGCGGGGTGCGTTTCCATCAGGACGTGACGCTGTCTGAAGTGATGGCGCTGTCGGCCTGGATGACGGTCAAGAATGCGGCGGTAAACGTTCCTTACGGTGGCGCCAAGGGCGGCATCCGGGTCGATCCGAAGACGCTTTCCAAGGGCGAGTTGCAGCGCATGACGCGTCGCTACACCAGCGAAATCGGCATTATCATCGGCCCCAACAAGGATATTCCGGCACCCGACGTCAACACCAACGAGCAAACCATGGCGTGGATGATGGACACCTACTCGATGAACGTGGGCGGCACCGCAACCGGTGTGGTGACCGGCAAGCCGATTTCGCTCGGCGGCAGCCTGGGCCGGCGCGAAGCCACCGGGCGCGGCGTGTATGTGGTCGGCTGCGAGGCTGCCATCAAGCGCGGCATGGAAATCAAGGGCTCGCGGATTGCAGTGCAGGGTTTCGGCAACGTCGGCGGCACTGCGGCACGACTGTTCGCGGAAGCCGGCGCCAAGGTGGTGGCGGTGCAGGATCATGTTGCAACTGTATATTCAGAAGGCGGCCTGGACGTGCCGGCGCTGCTGGCGCACGTGGAAGCCAATGGCAGCGTCGCCGGTTTTGCGGCAGAAGCGGTGCTCACCAGCGAACAGTTCTGGGGCGTCAATTGCGACATCCTGATACCGGCTGCGCTGGAGCAGCAGATCAATGCCGGGAATGCGCATCGGATTCGCGCCAAGATCATCCTGGAAGGCGCCAACGGCCCAACCACGCCGGAAGCCGACGATATCCTGCATGACAAGGGCGTACTGATCGTGCCGGACGTGATCGCCAACGCCGGCGGCGTAACCGTCAGCTATTTCGAGTGGGTGCAGGATTTCTCCAGCTTCTTCTGGAGCGAAGATGAAATCAACCAGCGCCTGACCCGCATCATGCGCGAAGCGTTCAATTCGATCTGGCATGTGGCGGAGGAGCACAAGACGTCGTTCCGTACTGCCGCCTTCATCGTCGCCTGCACCCGCGTGCTGCAGGCGCGCGAGGTGCGCGGGTTATATCCATAAGCATAGGCATAGGCCTGGCGTTGCCGGGTATTTCGGGAAAGATTATCCCGCGCTGCGCGCGGGATAATCTTTCTACGTGTTAACCCTTATATACATCGTTTTTGATTCGGCATAAGTTTTCCTTGCGGGCCGGCAGCATGATGAACGCGTGTTGCACATCGTGCGTCGGGCATCTATCATGCCACTGGTTTCATCTCCGTCGATGGCTGAAATATCTCCGCCAGCGAAGAGGCTCTCGCGGGAGTTATCCAATCACGCCATCAGCGCGCAGATGCTGAGAAATCAGGTGTTATCCATATCACTGAAGTATTTTCAAGGAGTCAGGTTTATGCAAATTCATACAATGTCGAAATGTGTCGTCGCTCTCATCGGCGCCGGCCTGTTCGCAGGTGCGGTTCAGGCTGCGGAGCTGACCGGTACGCTCAAGAAAATCAAGGATACCGGCACTATCACGTTGGGTGTGCGCGACTCTTCGATTCCATTTTCCTATCTCGACGACAAGCAGTCCTACCAGGGTTATTCGATCGACTTGTGCATGAAAGCGGCCACCGCGGTCCAGAAGCAGCTCGGCATGACTTCGCTCAACGTCAAGATGGTTCCGGTCACGTCCGCTACCCGGATCCCGCTGATCACGAATGGCACCATCGATCTGTCCTGCGACTCCGCGACCAATAATGCCGAGCGCCAGAAAGTCGTGGCTTTCGCTCCGACCATGTTCATTACCGCCAACCGCCTGCTGGCCAAAAAATCATCCAATATCAAGACGCTGGCCGACATGAAGGGCAAGACCATCGTCTCGACTTCCGGCACTTCGATGCTCAAGCAAATCACCATATTGAATGGCGAACGCAATCTGGGCATGAATATCCTCGCCGCCAAGGACCACGCCGAGGCATTCTTGATGGTGGAAACCGGCCGTGCCGTTGCATTTTCGATGGATGACATCCTGCTGTTCTCGCTGGCTGCCAGTTCCAAGGCGCCTAACGATTACACGATCACCAGCGAAGCGCTGTCGGTCGAGCCGTATGGCATCATCGAGCGCCGCGACGATCCCGAGTTCAAGAAGGCGGTAGATGCCGCATTGACGCACGTCTACAAATCGGGCGAAATCAACAAGATCTATGCCAAATGGTTCCTGTCTCCGATCCCGCCTAAAGGCATCAACCTGAATGTGCCGATGAGTGCGGAATTGAAGGCGGCGTTTGCCAAACCGACCGATTCTCCTGATCCTGCTGCCTACGCCGCCGTACCGGAAGCGCAAAAGCAATCTTCCAAGAAAAAATAATTTTTTTCCTTACCAGGAAATGGGAGGCGCAAGCCTCCCATTTTTGTTTTAATGTGGGATGGGGTCACGCCCTGAAACCCTGATGGCGCCGCAATAATTCCGGGGCCACTCCCACCGAAGAGGAGATACACAATGCATTACCCCTGGAACTGGAGCATCTACTGGCAGGAATCTCCCGACGGCGTGCATACCTACATGGATACGCTGCTGGCCGGCCTGCAATGGACGGTGGCCACCGCCGTCAGCGCCTGGATCATGGCGCTGGTCATCGGCACCGTGGTCGGCACCGTACGCACCATGCCAAACAAGTGGCTGGTGCGCCTGTCGAACGCCTATATCGAACTGTTTCGCAATATCCCGCTGATCGTGCAGATGTTCCTGTGGTATTTCGTGATGCCGGAACTGGTGCCGGCCAGTGCGGGCAACTGGCTCAAGTCGCTGCCGAACGCATCCTTCATCACCGCCTTCCTGGCGCTCGGATTCTTTACCTCGGCGCGGGTCGCGATCCAGGTCTCGACCGGCATCAACGCGCTGCCGCGCGGGCAGCGGATGGCGGGAACCGCGCTCGGCCTGACTCTGGCGCAAACCTATCGCTATGTATTGTTGCCGATGTCGTTTCGCATCATCATCCCGGCGCTGACCAATGAATTTGCGGCGATCATCAAGAACAGCTCGGTGGCGCTGACCATCGGCCTGGTGGAATTGACGGCGGCGACCTATTCGATGCGCGAATTCACTTTTCAGACCTTCGAGTCGCTCACTGCGGCGACCGTCATCTACATCTTCGTGTCGGCGATTGCGCTGCTGCTGGCGCGCTGGCTCGAAAGCAGGACCGCGGTACCGGGGTTCATTGCCGCCAGCAGTAGCGGCGCGGGAGGGCACTGATCATGTTGGCGAATTTCGACTTTGACGTCATTCAGCGTTCCTGGGTGTATCTGTTTACCACCGGCATGAAGTTTACGCTGACGCTGACCTTCTTTGCGATGCTGGGCGGCATCGTGTTCGGCACGCTGCTGGCGATGATGCGCCTGTCGCACAACAAGGCGATCGGGTTCGTCGCCGCCAGTTATGTCAATCTGATCCGCTCGATTCCGCTGATCCTGGTGATTTTCTGGTTTTATTTTCTGGTGCCGTACATCGGCGCCTGGGTCACCGGCGCGTCCGAGCCGATTCGGGTCGGCGCATTCTCCTCGGCGCTGATTACTTTCGTGCTGTTCGAAGCCGCCTATTATTGCGAGATCATGCGCTCCGGGATCCAGTCGATTCCGCGCGGTCAGGTGGCAGCCGGTTATGCGATCGGCATGAATTACTGGCAGATGATGGGCAACGTGGTCCTGCCGCAGGCGTTTCGCAACATGATCCCGATCCTGCTGACCCAGACCATCGTCCTGTTCCAGGACGTATCGCTGGTGTACGTATTGGGCTCGGTGCCGGATTTTGTCAGCGTGGCGTCGAAAATCGCGCAGCGCGACGGCCGTCTGGTCGAGATGTATTTGTTTGTCGCCGTGGTGTATTTCGCGATGAGCTTCGGCTTGTCCCTGCTGGTCAAGAAACTGCAGGAAAAAGTCGCGATTATCCGTTAATCGGCGACCGGCCCGGACATGCGAACCGCATTCAGAAAATTAGGAGAACAAGATGATTGAACTTAAACACGTCAGCAAGTGGTACGGCAATTTCCAGGTTCTGACCGACTGCACGACCGCGGTCGCCAAAGGCGATGTGGTGGTGGTGTGCGGCCCGTCCGGCTCCGGCAAATCGACGTTGATCAAGACCGTCAACGGCCTGGAGCCGTTTCAGAAGGGGGAAATCACCGTCAACGGCGTCTCGGTCAGCGACCCCAGGACCAATTTGTCCAAGCTGCGCTCGCAGATCGGCATGGTATTCCAGAGCTTCGAGCTGTTTCCACACATGTCGATTACCGAAAACCTGACCATCGGACAAACCAAGGTACTCGGACGCAGCCTCGAAGAGGCGCGTGAGCGCGGCTTTAAATATCTCGACCGGGTCGGCCTGATCGCACAAAAGGACAAGTTCCCCGGCCAGCTTTCGGGCGGCCAGCAGCAGCGGGTGGCGATTGCGCGCGCGTTGTCGATGGACCCGATGGCGATGCTGTTCGACGAGCCGACTTCGGCGCTCGACCCGGAAATGATCAACGAGGTGCTGGACGTGATGGTCGGCCTGGCGCAGGAAGGCATGACCATGATGGTGGTCACGCACGAGATGGGTTTCGCCAAGAAAGTCGCGAACCGCGTGATCTTCATGGATCAGGGCCGCATCATCGAAGACTGCACCAAGGACGAATTCTTCAACACCCAGCGCTCCGAACGCGCCGCGGACTTTCTGGCGAAAATCATTCACTGACTTGACCGCAGACCAGCAAACAGCCGCTTCAGCTCGCCGCTGCAAGCGGCTGTTTGCTTGCCATTGGCAGGCAGGGTTATTCCGCGCATCAGCGCGCAGCCAAAGGCGGCAATTCCTCGTATCCGAAAAAATAGGGAACAACCCGCATATCCGTCAGGAGACCGCCTGCGGCCGGGGCCCTGCCCAGCAGCGCGATATTTTCGGCGGTAAGCGCCTGTATCCGGGCAAAATCGCGGGAGCGGCTGAATACGCCATTTCTCCACTGGAATACCTCATCGAGTTTTTCCTCATAGGTATAGGAGTGATTGTTGTCGTTATAGTAATCATCGAATTTGTTGCGTCCCAGGTAGATTGCGTTGGAGCCCTCATACCCGGTTTTTTGATAGGAAGCCGGGTCGGTATTTAAAAAATACACCCAGTCGCCGGGAACGAAATTCCCGGCAGCGGCGCCGTAGCGGATTTTCACCAGCTTGCCGGGCCGGGACAGTTCCTGCGGATCGAAGTCCTGTTCGAAGTGCCACATTCTGCCGGGCTCTATCCCTGCCAGCGGTTCCTTGTCAACGGAGAGCCGCTGTTCCAGCAGGTTCTGCCGCACCGGATCCGGCTTGATGCGGCGGTAATAATCCAGTACGCCCTGTATCACCACCAGCTTGGTCGCGGTGTAGCAACCGATCGAATACAGGTTTTGCTGCAGGAAGAGATCGTCCATGGCTTCATGCAGCGGGTACCCCGGCTCCGGGGTGCCGCGCTTCCAGTATTTTCTGTTCCACTGCGCCGAACCGCCATCGGGCCAGGCCCACTGCAAGTTTTCCGCCCAGGCCACGGTGTTCTGGCGGATCCCGACATGATCTTTCAAGGCTTCGATGTCGCAAGCGCCGCCTGTGAATTCGGTCAAGCGACCATGCTGCAGCAGCGCCAGCACGATTTCTTTTTTCGAAACGGTTTGGATGCGCCTCTGTTTCCCGTATTGCGCGGGGAGGCTGACGATATCGTCCCGGATCTGCAGCCCGGGACGGGCCTGAAGGTCGCGTGTGTTGCTGTCCTCCCCGGGGGTATTCAGGGTGTATACCGCGACGCCCCCGATCCGATCGATCCTTTTCACGAACAGGTCCGGGCCGATTTCCAGCGAGGCCAGATAGGCATCCATGCCGGATTCGATCGCTTGCAGCTGGTGCGAGCGGCAGGAGAAGCGGATGCCCTCATCGGTGGCCGTCCTGGCATCCCGTCCCGGGCTATCGAGCACTGCAATCGGCACCGCCAAAGCCAAGAGCCATGCGGCCCCGATGGAAACGCCAGGATAAGCCATGTTTCGCACCTCACCCAAGTCCGGCAGATTTTCGGTGTTTTGATAAAGCCGTTTCCTGTCTGCCGGCGATACGCGCTGCGTTGCTTCAACTTAGGGGTAAAAGTCGGCGATGATATTGATTTGCATTGAATTCTGGCCATATACGGCAGCCGGCAACGGCGGTTGGGCGAACAGCGTATTGCTGGCAAAATGGCGGCTTGCCCCATTTCGATGAATCCAATGCCATGAACCCGCGCCAACTCCTGACCGACAGTTTCCACGCAGCGGTTGCCGCCGCCGATCCGCTGGGTATCGTTGCGGGATTTTTGCCGCCGCTGCCGTCAGGCCGCACGCTGGTGGTCGGCGCCGGCAAGGCTGCCGCCAGCATGGCGCGCGCGGTCGAGCTGGCGTGGCCGGCCGCTGCGCCGCTGGCGGGCGTGGTCGTCACGCGCTATGCGCACGGCATGCCGGCCGGGCGCATCCGCGTGATCGAGGCCGGCCATCCGGTGCCGGATGCCGCGGGGGAGTGCGCGGCGGCGGAGATCCTGGCGCAGGTGCGCGCGCTGACGCCGGCCGACCGTTTGATCGCGCTGATCTCCGGCGGCGGTTCCAGCCTGCTGTCGCTGCCGGTCGCCGCGGTGCCGATGGCGGACTTGAAGGCGGTGACCAGAGCCTTGCTGCGTTCCGGCGCGCCGATTGCAGCGATGAACGTGGTGCGCAAGCACCTGTCGCAGATTCAGGGCGGACGGCTGGCGGCAGCCTGCCGGGCGCCGGTCACCGCCCTGATAATCAGCGACGTGACCGGCGACGATCCGAGCGCGATTGCATCCGGCCCGACCTGTTGCGATGCCAGCACGTATCAGGACGCGCTCGATATCCTCGGCCGCCATGCGGTCAGCGCGCCGGCCAGCGTGCTGGCGCATTTGCAGGCGGGCGCGCGCGGTGCGGTCGCTGAAACGCCCAAGCCGGGCAGTGCGGTGCTGGCGCATGTTTGCAATACCGTGATCGCCACTGCGCACCAGAGCTTGCAGGCGGCGGCCGGATTTTTCCGCGAACGCGGCATCGCGCCGGTGGTGCTGGGCGACACCGTCACCGGCGAAGCATCGGAGGTCGCCAAGGTATATGCGGCGCTGGTGCGCGAAATCCGCGACCATCAGCAGCCGTTCCGCCCGCCGGTGGCCCTGATCTCCGGCGGCGAATGCACGGTCACCATGGGCGGCAATGAAGGCGGCCGTGGCGGGCGCTGCGCCGAATTCCTGCTGTCGCTGGCGCTGGAACTCGATGGCATGCCCGATGTATATGCGCTGGCGGCCGACACCGACGGCATCGACGGCAGCGAGGATAACGCCGGCGCGGTGCTGACGCCGGACACGCCGGCGCGCGCCGCGGCGCTGGGCATCAGTGCTGCGGCAATGCTGGCGGCGCATGACTCCTACGGTTATTTTTCCGGGCTGGGCGACCTGGTCGTCACCGGGCCGACCCGCACCAATGTCAACGATTATCGGGTGATCCTGATCCTGTAGAAAGGTAAAATGGCGGCAATCCACCGAAAGAGCCGCCATGCCGACCACACCGATCAATACCCTTACCATCACCCGCCCCGACGACTGGCACCTGCACCTGCGCGACGGCGCGGCGCTGGCCTCGGTGCTGCCGCACAGCGCGCGCCAGTTCGGCCGCGCGATCGTGATGCCGAACCTGAAGCCGCCGGTCACCACCGTCGCCCTGGCTCAGGCCTACCGCGCGCGCATCCTGGCCGCTTTGCCGGCCGGCATGGCCTTCGAGCCGCTGATGACGCTGTACCTGACCGACAATACGCCGCCGGATGAAATCCGCCGCGCCAAGGAGTCCGGCTTCATCCATGCGGTCAAGCTGTATCCGGCCGGCGCCACCACCAATTCGGATGCCGGCGTGACCGATCTGGCCAAGTGTCATAAAACGCTGGAAGCGATGCAGGAAGCCGGCATGCCGCTGCTGGTGCATGGCGAGGTGACCGATCCCGAAATCGACATTTTCGACCGCGAAGCGGTCTTCATCGAGCGAGTGCTGCAGCCGCTGCGCCAGGCGCTGCCGGAACTGAAGGTCGTGCTCGAGCACATCACCACCAGGGATGCCGCGCAGTATGTGAGTGAAGCGGGCGGCCCGGTCGCCGCCACCATCACCGCCCATCACCTGCTGTACAACCGCAACGAAATCTTCAAGGGCGGCATCCGCCCGCACTATTACTGCCTGCCGGTGCTCAAGCGCGAAACCCATCGCCAGGCGCTGGTGGCTGCGGCCGTCAGCGGCAATCCGCGCTTCTTCCTCGGCACCGATTCGGCGCCGCATCCGAAGGGCTTGAAGGAAAACGCCTGCGGCTGCGCCGGCTGCTACACCGCCTTGCACGCGATGGAACTGTACGCGCACGCGTTCGACCAGGCCGGCGCGCTCGACCAGCTGGAGGCGTTCGCCAGCTTTTACGGCCCGGCGTTTTACGGTCTGCCGCGGAATGCCGCAACGGTCACCTTGCAGCGTGCAGACTGGCAGTTGCCGGCCGAATTGCCGCTGGGCGACGCCAGCATCGTGCCCTTGAACGGCGGCGAAACGATCTCCTGGAAGCTGCTGTGAGAACGTTTCCAGCTTTCCATCGAGGCCTTGGAGTGCAATTATACTAAGATGTGTATTTTTATACATCGCAATGAAATAGTGTGAAAAATAAGTATTTTTAAATATACTCCCATGTTTTTATTGATGAATTTCGGGCGCGGAGCGGTTGCCGCAAGGTGGCCGATGTCATCGGATGCGGTGACTTTTGCGCCGCACAGGTCAAGAAATCGGCCAATCTCCGCCATGGCAAGTTTTGTCGTGCCGAGTCCGATGCCGCTGATCGGCTGTTTCGCTGGCCTCCCTTCATAATGCGGTTTCGATCGACTTCATCTGGCCGCGCAGGCGCCAAAAGCTTGCGCTATTTTCACTATACTGGGATTTGTATTTTTTGGTTGCGCAATGAATGTCTGCGCAAGATGCTGGAAAATAACGATACTCCAGATGAAGATGGCTGCTTGAGGTGCCCTGCGGAAAGTCGTCGCGACTCCCTGCCGGCAATCCTCCGCATGCCCGATAGCCGAAGCCGATCACAACAGCACGATATTGTCATCGTATAATTCCCGCAATCGATGATTTTTTACAGGCGCCACCTTGTCTACCGCAACCGATCTCACCGCCAGCAGCAACCCGCTTCAAGCCATCAGCGCCGACATGGAAGCCGTCAATCAGGTGATCCGCACGCGTCTGCATTCCACCGTCCCGCTGATCAACCAGATCGCACAATACATCATCAGCGCCGGCGGCAAGCGCATCCGCCCGTACCTGGTCTTGCTGGTGGCAAAGGCCCACGGCTATGCCGGCGCCCATCACCACGAGCTGGCTGCGGTGGTCGAACTGATCCACACCGCCACCCTGCTGCACGACGACGTGGTCGACGAATCCTCAATGCGGCGCGGACGGAAAACCGCCAATGCGCTATTCGGCAATGCGGCCTCGGTATTGGTCGGCGACTTCCTGCATTCGCGCGCCTTTCAGATGATGGTCGCGGTCGACGACATCCAGGTCATGCGCATCCTGGCCGACGCCACCAACGTGCTGGCCGAGGGCGAAGTGCTGCAATTGCTCAACATGCATGATTCGGATGTGACCGAAGAACGCTATTTGCAGGTCATCCGCTCCAAGACCGCCAAATTGTTCGAGGCGGCGGCGCAATTGGGAGCGCGGGTCGCCGGCGCCACGGAGGCCGACATCGAAGCCGCCGCCGAATACGGCCGCTCGCTGGGCACCGCTTTCCAGCTGATCGACGACGTGCTGGACTACTCCGGCAATGCGGCCGAAATCGGCAAGAACGTCGGCGACGACCTGCGCGAGGGCAAGCCGACGCTGCCGTTGATTTACCTGATGCAACATGGGACGCCGGCGCAGCGCGAACTGGTGCGCGCCTGCATCGAAAACGGCGATGAACAGCATTTCGATCAGATACTGGCTGCCATCACCACTTCCGGCGCGCTCGAATACACCACCGGCCAGGCGCAGCAGGCCGCCGCCAAGGCTGCAGCGGCGCTGGCGCCATGGCCCGATAGTCGATTCAAGAATTCTTTGCTAGAATTATGCAGCTTTGCAGTCAAGCGCAATCACTGAAACGACGAAGATTCTGCCTGCATCGCAATCGGGGTGTAGCTTAGCCTGGTAGAGCGCTACGTTCGGGACGTAGAGGCCGGAGGTTCGAATCCTCTCACCCCGACCAGGTTATCGGACGGTTTTCTTGTGCAATCCTTTTTAACGGCAAACCATTGAATTCCGTTCCCCTCTGGGTGCAGTTGCTTGCGCTCGCTCTTTTAATACTTTGCTCCGCCTTTTTTTCCATTTCCGAAACGTCCCTGATGGCGGCCAACCGCCATCGATTGCGTCATCTGGCCAAACGCGGCAGCAAGCTTGCCGGCACCACGCTATGGCTGCTGGAGCGCATCGACAAGGTGCTCTCGCTGATCCTGATCGGCAATACCGTCATCAATGCGCTGGTGACCGCACTGGTGACCGCGATGGCGATTACCGCCTTCGGCAATGACGACAAGGTAATCACCATCGCCACCGGCGTGGTGGCTTTCCTGCTGATCATCTTCGCCGAGATCGTCCCCAAGGTAATCGGCGCGACTTACCCTGAGCGCATCATTCTGCCGGCCAGCTTCATCCTCAAAATTCTGATCGCTGTCGGCAAGCCTGTGCTCTGGTTCGTCAATCTGTTCGTTTCAGGACTACTGAAACTGTTTCGCATCAAGACCGGCGCCAACGCGGAAGAGCAGCGGCTGTCGCCGGACGAATTGCGCTCGATCGTGCTGGAGGGCGGCAATTTCATCCCGCAGAAACACAAGAGCATCCTGCTCAACCTGTTCGACCTGGAGACCATTTCGGTTGAAGACGTAATGACGCCACGAGCCCAGATCGAAGCCCTGAACCTGTCGGTTCCGGTAGACGAGATCAAGCACCAGCTGGTGACCTGCTATCACAACAAGCTGCCGGTCTACGAAGGCGAAATCAACAAGATCGTGGGTATCCTGCACATGCGCAAGGCGGTGGCCCTGCTCAGTCAGGAGCAGGAGCTGACGGTGGAGCACTTCCGCGCGCTGCTGACCGAGCCTTATTTCATCCCGCAAGATACCGGCGTATTTACCCAGCTGCAGTATTTCCAGGAAAACCACGAGCGCCTCGGCATCATCGTCGATGAGTACGGCGAAGTGCAGGGCCTGGTGACGCTGGAAGACATCATTGAAGAAATGATCGGCGAATTCACCACCTCGACCCCGGGCGCCGCCCGTGCCGACAACTTCAGGTGGGACGAGCAGGGCGAATGCCTGCTGGATGGCGCCACCGCGCTGCGCGACATCAACAAGCGGCTCGGGCTGGAACTGCCGCTGGACGGGCCGAAGACGCTCAACGGCTTGCTGCTGGAACTGTTGCAGGATATACCGGAGGCGAATGTCAGCGTCAAATTCCCAAAGTGCATCATTGAAATCGTCCAGGTCCAGAATCAGGCAATCAAGGTGGTCAAACTGATACGCCGCATGCCAAAAAGCCGCGCTAGCGGCAAAACATGAGTTCTTGGCAAGGCAGGGCCGGATGAGGCCGAAAAATCGACTCCGCCCTGGCAAGGCTTTACAAGCGGGATGCTTGGAGGCATTATCTAACGGCGTTCCTGCGTCTTTTTGCGTTATTTTCCGACTGAATCATTTATGGCTGCAGCCTCTCCCAACAGCATAGCCCCCCTCCCGATGTCAGGATTGGCCAGGGCACTGGTGCAAGCGGGACATTTGTCGACCTCGCAAGCCGAGGCCCTGAACAAGAACGCGCTGTCTGAAAAATCCTTTTTCATCGATACGCTGCTCCAGAGCGGTCATATCGAGAAGCGCGCACTGGCTCTGTTCTGCTCCGAAACCTACGGTTATCCGGCGCTTGACCTGTCGGCGTTCGATCTCGCGGCGCTGCCGGAAAAAATCATCGATGCCAAGCTGATGCAGGGTCAGCGCGTAGTCGCCCTGACCAAGCGCGGCAACAAGGTCACGGTCGCGCTCTCGGACCCAAGCAATACGCAGGCGCTCGATCAGATCAAGTTCCAGACCGGCTTGATCGTCGAACCGGTCATCGTGCAGCACGATGCGCTGCTGCAATTGCTGGAGCAACTCGGGCAGAATGCCGAGCAAAACCTGAACGAATTGATCGGCGACGATCTCGATATCAACTTCGTTGAGGACGACGCCGTCGCTGCAACCGATGCGGCCGGAACCGAGGTTGATGACGCCCCGGTCGTCAAGTTTCTGCAAAAAATATTGCTGGACGGGATTAATCTGGGTGCATCCGATATCCACTTCGAGCCGTTTGAAAAGTTTTACCGGATCCGCTTCCGCGTCGATGGCATTTTGCGTGAAGTCGCGCAACCGCCGCTATCGATCAAGGAAAAGCTGGCCTCGCGCATCAAGGTCATTTCCAGGCTCGACATTTCCGAAAAACGGGTACCGCAGGACGGCCGCATGAAGCTGGTGATCTCCAAGACGCGCGCGATCGATTTCCGGGTCAGCACGCTGCCGACCCTGTTCGGCGAGAAGATCGTGATGCGTATCCTCGACCCGAGCCAGGCCCAGATGGGAATTGATGCGCTGGGCTACGATGCGGACCAGAAGGAAATCCTGCTCAATGCGATCCAGCGCCCTTATGGCATGGTGCTGGTGACCGGCCCGACCGGCTCCGGCAAGACGGTGTCGCTGTATACTTGCCTGAACGTGATCAACAAGCCCGGCATCAACATCTCGACCGCCGAAGACCCGGCCGAGATCAACCTGCCCGGAGTCAACCAGGTCAACGTCAACGACAAGGCCGGCCTGACTTTTGCCGCAGCCCTGAAATCCTTCCTGCGCCAGGACCCGGACGTCATCATGGTGGGCGAGATCCGCGATCTGGAAACCGCCGACATTGCGATCAAGGCGGCGCAAACCGGCCACATGGTATTTTCCACGCTGCATACCAACGATGCGCCATCGACCCTGACGCGGCTGATGAACATGGGCGTGGCGCCGTTCAATATCGCCTCCTCGGTGATCCTGATTACCGCCCAGCGGCTGGCGCGCCGGCTGTGCAACTGCAAGCAGCCGGCCGCTTTCCTGGATGAAGTGCTGCTGCAGGCCGGCTACAAGGAAGCGGATCTGGACGGCAGCTGGCAACCGTTCAAGCCGGTCGGCTGCGAACGCTGCAACGGCAGCGGCTACAAGGGCCGGGTCGGGATCTACCAGATCATGCCGATTTCGGAAGAAATCGAACGCATCATCCTGGCCCAGGGCTCGGCCCCGGACATAGAGCGCCAGGCCGCGCTGGAAGGGGTCAGATCCCTGCGCCAGTCGGGGCTGATCAAAGTCAAGCAAGGTTTGACCAGCCTGGAAGAAGTCCTCGGCTGTACCAACGAATAACCAAGGAGGCAGCAGATGGCAACCGCATCACGCAACAACGCCAGCGCGCGCCTGAACAAGGACGCGATCTTTGCCTGGGAAGGCAAGGACAAGACCGGCAAATCGGTGCGCGGCGAATTGCGCGCCGGCGGCGAGGCGGTGGTCAGCGTCACGTTACGGCGCCAGGGCATTCTGGTCACCAAGATCAAGAAAAAGAACTTCCGCAGCGGCAAGCGGATTACCGACAAGGACATCACGCTGTTTACCCGCCAACTGGCCACCATGATGAAGGCCGGCGTGCCGCTGCTGCAGGCGTTCGACATCGTCGCCCGGGGCCACGCCAATCCGTCGGTTTCCAAATTGGTGCAGGACATCCGCGCCGACGTTGAAACCGGATCGAGCCTGAATCAGGCCTTCCGCAAATTCCCACTGTATTTCGACCCGCTGTTCTGCAATCTGGTGGGCGCCGGCGAACAGGCCGGGATTCTGGAAGACTTGCTGACCCGGCTGGCGGTCTACAAGGAAAAAACCATCGCCATCAAGGGCAAGATCAAGTCGGCCATGTTCTATCCGGTCTCGATCCTGGTGGTCGCCTTCGTGGTCACGGCGGTGATCATGATCTGGGTGGTGCCGGCATTCAAGGACGTCTTCAAGAGCTTCGGCGCCGACCTGCCGGCGCCGACCCTGTTCGTGATGGCGATTTCGGATTTCTTCGTGCAATGGTGGTATCTGATCTTCGGCATAACTTTTGGCGGCCTGTATCTGTTCTTCCAATCCTGGAAGCGCTCGCTGAAGGTGCAGCAGAGCATGGACCGGCTGCTGCTGAAGGCGCCGGTCTTCGGCGCAGTGATCCGCAAGGCGACCATCGCGCGTTGGACCCGCACTCTGGCCACCATGTTCGCGGCCGGCGTGCCGCTGGTCGAGTCGCTCGATTCGGTCGGCGGCGCCTGCGGCAATGCGGTGTATCTGGATGCCACCAGGAAAATCCAAACCGAAGTCAGCACCGGCACCAGCCTGACCGCAGCGATGCAAAATTCCGAGGTATTTCCGAACATGGTCACGCAGATGGTATCGATCGGCGAGGAATCCGGCTCGCTCGACATGATGCTGGGCAAGGTCGCCGATTTCTACGAAGATGAGGTCGACGATGCTGTGGCCTCGCTTTCCAGCCTGATGGAACCGTTGATCATGGTGATTCTGGGCGTGCTGATCGGCGGTCTGGTGATTGCCATGTACCTGCCGATCTTCAAGCTGGGGTCGGTGGTCTAATGCCGGAATTTTCTTTTTTTACGGCGCCCGGCAATGCTTTGGGCGCCGCGCTGGCCGGCCTGTTCGGCCTGCTGATCGGCAGTTTCCTGAATGTGGTCATCTATCGGATGCCGAAGATGATGCAGCGCGAATCGGACAATTACGTGGCGCACGAAAGCGGCCGGAACCTGCCGCACACCGATCGCTTCGACCTGATGCTGCCGCGTTCGGCCTGCCCCCATTGCGGACACCGGATCGGCGCGCTGGAAAATATCCCGGTCATCAGTTATCTGGTGCTAAGAGGCAAGTGCGCATCCTGTCACGCGCCGATTTCAGCCCGCTATCCGGTCATCGAATTGCTGACCGGCGCCTTGTCGGCGCTGCTGATATGGCGTTTCGGCGGCGGCCTGGCGGGCCTGTCGACGCTGCTGTTCGCCTATCTGCTGATTGCGATGACCTTCATCGATGCCGATACCCAGCTGCTGCCCGACGACCTGACCCTGCCGCTGCTGTGGGCCGGCCTGCTGGTCAACCTGAACGGCACCTTTGTGCCGTTGCCGGACGCGGTGATCGGCGCCGCCGCCGGCTATCTGGCCCTGTGGGCGATTTACTGGCTGTTCAAGTTCGCCACCGGCAAGGAAGGCATGGGCTACGGCGACTTCAAGCTGCTGGCCGCGCTCGGCGCATGGCTGGGCTGGGGCATGTTGCCGGCGATTATCCTGCTGTCGTCGGTGGTCGGGGCCGCCGTCGGCATCTTCCTGATTGTGTTTACCAGGCGCGGCCGCGACAATCCGATTCCGTTCGGGCCTTATCTGGCCGCTGCCGGCATGATTGCATTGCTCTATGGAAAATACATTACTGAAAATGCGCTCGGCTTTCTGCTCTGATGATGCGGTACGGACAAGTATGAAACCGGATCAATAGATGCAGTCTTGAAGACAATAATACAGGGCCCTGTGTTTTTTAATACCGTTTAAAAATTAGCGGAAATACACTATATTTTTAATATACCCCTTATTTTTGATGGAAAATGCGGGAACTTCCGGCACTCTCCGGCACTCTCCTTGTCCTGTGACGTACACTTTGCGGCAGTGCTTTTCCTGCTATTGAGGAATTAATGAAAAATCCGTTTTCAGTCGGTTTGAGCGGCGGCATTGGCAGCGGCAAGAGTACGGTGGCCGACCTGTTCGCCGCCCGCGGTGCAGCCGTCGTCGATACCGACCTGATTGCACACCGTTTGTGCGCGCCGGACGGTGCTGCCATCGGCGCGATCCGGGACCAGTTCGGCGCTGCCTTCATCGACGCCGACGGCGCGATGAATCGGGCCGCGATGCGCGACCGGGTATTTTCCGACCCGGCCGCCAAACAGCGGCTGGAAGCGATCCTGCATCCGCTGATACGGGCCGAGACCGAACGCGCCGCGCAACAGGCGCAGGGCGACTATCTGATGCTGGTGGTGCCGCTGCTGGTCGAGTCCGGCGACTGGGCCCGGCGGGTGACGCGGGTGCTGGTCATCGATTGTCCGGAATCGTTGCAAATCCAGCGCGTCATCCAGCGCAACAACTTGAGCGAGGCGCAAGTGCGCGCGATCATGGCCAGCCAGGCTACACGCGCGGCGCGTCTGGCAGCGGCCGACGACGTGATTCTCAATGATGCCGACGCCGGCGCTCTGTTGCCGCAGGTCGAGCGGTTGCACGCGCTGTATCTGTCGCTGGCGGCTAAAATGTCTCAACGTTTGTAATTTAAGCCAGCATCGTTCAGAATCATATAACCCTACAACTTTACCGGGATACGCTTTGATTGTTTACGAATATCCTTTCAACGAGCGTATTCGCACGTTGTTGCGGCTGGAGGACCTGTATGAAAAATTCACTTTTTTCCTGCATCAGGAACATGCGCTGCAACACCACGTTGCCCTTTCGACCATTTTTGAAATGCTCGAAGTGGCCGGCCGCGCCGACCTGAAATCGGATCTGCTGCAAGAACTGGAACGCCAGAGGCAGACCTTGCTCGGCTTCAAGAGCAATCCCAATGTGGAAAGCCGGCGACTCGATGAAATCCTGCTCGAACTCGATCGCATCAGCGCGACCCTGGTGGCGGCGCAAGGCCGGACTGGGCAAAACGTGCGCGACAATGAGTGGCTGATGAGCATTCGCGGCCGCACCATCATCCCCGGCGGCGCCTGCGAGTTCGACTTGCCTTCGTATTACGCCTGGCAGCAGCGCCCGGCGCAGCAGCGGTTTGACGATATCTCCGAATGGTTTGCGCCCTTGCTGCCGCTGTTCGAGGCCCTGAGCCTGGTGCTGCGGCTGTTGCGTCAATCCGGCAGCACCAGCAAGATCATCGCGCAGTCCGGCACCTACCAGCAAATGCTGCAGGGCAAGATATACCAGATGCTGCGTCTGGTCATCGACGAAGAGCTCGGTTTCATCCCCGAAATTTCCGCCAATAAATACATGTTGTGGATCCGCTTCGGTTGCCAGGATGGCAGCGTGAAACCCAAAAATTTCGAAGGCGACGTGCCGTTCGAGCTGACTTTGTGCAATTTCTGAATCGAACATGACTACTTTTGTAAATTGTCCGACTTGCGGCAGCAAGCTCGAATGGACCGAAAAAAACCGTTTCCGCCCGTTCTGCTCGGAGCGCTGCAAGCAAATCGACCTGGGCGCCTGGGCCGCGGAGAAATACGTCATTCCCGCCGTCGATCCTGCCGAGGATATCGACGACGACGGCAAGTTGCAGCCCTGATGTCGCGCCTGCTGGTTGCTGCGCAATTCCTGCTGATCGTGCTGATCGCCTGGCCCAGCCATGCTCCCGCTCTCACCATGGCCGGCATCGCACTGTTTGCCTTGGGCCTGATCGCAGCCGCTGCCGCGCTGCTCGTGATGCCGGCCCGTACCCTCAGCGTGCTGCCGGAACCCAGAAGCGGCGGCGAACTGGTCACGCGCGGCATTTACCGCCATGTCCGGCACCCGATGTACCTGGGCGTGCTGCTGTGCAGCCTGGCCGCCTGCCTGGCGTACGGTTCGATGGCGAAGTGGGGCTTGCTGGCGCTGCTGGCCGGTGTGCTGGCCGTCAAAATCCGGCGTGAAGAACGCCTGCTGCTGGCCCGTTTTCCCGCCTACGCCGCGTACCGCCAAAAAACCGGCGCGCTTATTCCTTATCTGTTGTGATCGGCGCTGTGGCCGACGCCGTGGCCGAGTAACGCAGCCGGTCCAGCCATTCCAGCAGCGGGACGGTAGCCGGCAGCAGCGGCGCCACGCCGACGCTGCCCTGCCAGGCGAACGCCTGTCCTTCCAGGCTTTGCGGCGCGCCGCGCCAGGCGCGGCTGATAAAAAAATGCAGCCGTACATGGGCGTGCGGATAGACGTGCTCGACGCCGCACCAGGGCTCGGCGCTGATGATTTCGATTCCCAGTTCCTCGATGAACTCGCGCTTGAGTGCATCCAGAATGGATTCGCCCGGCTCGACCTTGCCGCCCGGGAATTCCCAATAGCCGGCATACGGCTTGCCGGGGGGGCGTTGCGCCAGCAAAATATCGCCGTTCGGCTGCATGAGAATCCCGACTGCGACTGCAACCGGAACCTGGCTGGATTCAGGCATTAAACCATCCTTGATGAATACTGATTGCTGTATTTTGAAATCCGCAATGAATACGGATGGATATCCTGTATTTTCATGCATACCCTACGATTTTACATTTTTCCTGCGTGATCGCGGGCGAACTGCCAAGCCACCCGGCCGGAGCGCGAGCCGCGCTGCAGGGCCCAGCGCAGCGCATCGGCGCGGGCGCTTTCGATCTGCGCGGCATCGCAGCCGAACGAACCCAGCCAGTGTGCGACGATGTCCAGGTAGTCGTCCTGCTTGAACGGATAAAACGATACCCACAGGCCGAAACGCTCGGACAGGGAAATCTTTTCCTCGACCGTCTCGCCCGGATGCAGGTCGCCGTCGTCGCTGCGCCTGTAGCTGTCGTTGTCGGCCATGCGTTCCGGCAGCAGGTGGCGCCGGTTCGAGGTGGCGTAAATCAGCACGTTGTCGGATTGGGCGGCGATGCTGCCGTCGAGCGCCACTTTCAGCGCCTTGTAGCCGCCTTCGCCCTCCTCGAAGCTGAGGTCGTCGCAAAAGACGATGAAGCGCTCGGCCCGGCCGGCCACCAGATCGACGATATCCGGCAGGTCGGCCAGGTCGGCCTTGTCGACCTCGATCAGGCGCAAGCCCTGCGCCGCGTAGCGGTTCAGGCAAGCCTTGATCAGCGACGACTTGCCGGTGCCGCGGGCGCCGGTCAGCAGCACGTTGTTGGCCGGCCGGCCCTGCACGAATTGCCGGGTGTTCTGCTCGATCTGCTGCTTTTGCGGCCCGATGTTGTGCAGGTCGTTCAAGTCGATGGGCGCGATATGGCCCACCGGCTGCAGGAAGCCGATGCCCTGGCCGGGGCGCTTGCGCCAGCGGAACGCGCTGGCGCGGGCCCAGTCGGTGGCGTGCGCCGGCGGCGGCAGGATGGCTTCCAGGCGCGCCAGCAAGCTTTCGGCGCGGATCAGAAACTGGTCGAGTTGGGTCATGGATGGATGCAGTGGGGCCCGGCGCGCCGGGCCCGGATCGTCAAGTATTAAGAGCGGTAATCGGCGTTGATGGTCACGTAGTCGTGCGACAGGTCGCAGGTCCAGACCGTGGCGCTGGCTGCGCCGCGCGCCAGCGTGACGCGCACCGTGATCTCGCTTTGCTGCATCACGCGCTGGCCGTCCTGCTCCTGATAGTCAGGATTGCGGCCGCCATTCTTGGCGACCCAGACATCGTCCAGATACAGGTTCAGCTGGCTGACATCGAGGTCGTCGATGCCGGCGTAACCGATCGCGGCCAGGATCCGGCCCAGGTTCGGATCGGACGCGAAGAAAGCAGTCTTGACCAGCGGCGAATGGGCGATCGAGTAGGCGATCTTGCGGCACTCCTCGCCGCTCTTGCCCTGCTCGACCGTGATCGTCATGAATTTGGTCGCGCCTTCGCCATCGCGCACGATCGCCTGCGCCAGTTCTTGCGCCAGGCCGGTCACCGCCTGCGCCAGTGCCGCATAGGCGCTGGAGCCGATATCGTTGATTTCCAGCGCCGCAGTGCCGCTGGCGATCAGCATGAACGAGTCGTTGGTCGAGGTGTCGCCGTCGATGGTGATGCAGTTGAACGAGGTATCGGCGACCTGCTTGACCAGATGGTCGAGCACCGGCTGCGCCACCTTCGCATCGCAGGCCAGAAAGCCCAGCATGGTTGCCATGTTCGGCTTGATCATACCGGCGCCCTTGCTGATGCCGGTCAGGGTGATGGCTACGCCATCGATCACCACGCTGCGCGAGGCCGCCTTGGGCTGGGTGTCGGTGGTCATGATCGCTGCGGCCGCATTGAACCAGTTGTCTTGCGCCAGATTACTGATGGCTTGCGGCAGGCCAGCCACGATGCGCCCGACCGGCAGCGGCTCCAGGATCACGCCGGTGGAAAACGGCAGGATCTGGCTCGGCTCGCAGCCCAGCAGATTAGCCAGCGCCGCGCAGGTGGCGTTGGCGTCGGCCAGGCCGGGCGCGCCGGTGCCGGCATTGGCGTTGCCGGTGTTGATCACCAGTGCGCGGATGCGGCGGCCGGATTGCGCCGCCGCTGCCAGATGGGCCTTCGAGACTTGCACCGGCGCCGCGCAGAAGCGGTTGGTGGTGAAGACGCCGGCCACCGTGGCGCTGTCGGGCAAAAGCAGTACCAGCAAATCCTTGCGGTTGGGTTTTTTCACGCCCGCTTCGGCATGCCCGAGCAGGATGCCGGGCACCGGCTTGAGATTGGCGGCGAGCGGAAGAGGGGAATTGACGGCCATGTTGTGAGTACTCTAGCGGTAGACGAAGAGCGTATTGTAATCGTTCTGCCGCCAAGGACAATGCAGCAATGCCGTCCTGCAGCCGAACCGGGGGGCGGCAATAAAAAAGACGGGCAAGCCCGTCTTTTTATGCGCAACAGCCAGAGCCGCTTACGCCAGCTTGCCGTGGCACTGCTTGTATTTCTTGCCGCTGCCGCAAGGACATGGATCGTTGCGGCCGACCTTCGCCACCGCGTTCACGTTCGGCTGCTGTGCAGTGGGCGCCAGCAAATCCTCCGGCGCCGCATCGGCATCGAAATCCGCATGCTGATAATGCACGTTCTCGACATGCGACTGGGCCAGGTCCTGTTCCGCCGCATCGATTTCCTCGCGCGACTGGATGCGCACCGTCATGATGACCCGGGTCACGTCGTTCTTGATCAGATCGAGCATCTGGCCGAACAATTCGAACGCTTCGCGCTTGTATTCCTGCTTCGGATTCTTTTGCGCATAGCCGCGCAGGTGAATGCCCTGACGCAGATGATCCAGCGCGGCCAAGTGTTCGCGCCAGTGCGAGTCGACGCTTTGCAGCATCACGCTGCGCTCGAAACCGGCGAACGATTCCCGGCCGACGATGGCGATCTTGGCATCGTAGGACGCGCTGGCAGCCTGCAGCGTGCGCTGCAGTAATTCTTCGTCGGTCAGGTTAGGTTCGGCTTCCAGCATCTGCGCCAGCGGCAAATCCAGTTGCCATTCGTCGGCCAGCACCGCTTGCAAGCCCGGAATATCCCACTGTTCTTCCATTGACTCGGCCGGCACAAAGGCGCGGAACAGGTCGGTAAACACGCCTTTGCGCAAGGACGCAATCATTTCCGACACATCATCCGATTCCAGCAATTCGTTGCGCTGGGCGTAGATTACCTTGCGCTGATCGTTGGCGACGTCGTCGTATTCCAGCAATTGCTTGCGGATGTCGAAGTTGCGCGCCTCGACCTTGCGCTGCGCCGACTCGATCGAGCGCGACACGATGCCGGCCTCGATCGGTTCGCCTTCCGGCATCTTCAGTCGGTCCATGATGGCGCGCACCCGGTCGCCAGCGAAAATGCGCAGCAGCGCATCGTCCAGCGACAGGTAAAAACGCGAGGAACCGGGGTCGCCTTGGCGGCCGGCTCGGCCGCGCAGCTGGTTGTCGACCCGCCGCGATTCATGGCGCTCGGTGCCGATGATGTGCAGGCCTCCGGCCGCCACCACCTGGTCGTGCAACGCCTGCCAGCCACTGCGCAACACTAGCGCGCGCGCCTGTTTGTCGGTATCGGCTATGGCAGGATCGGCTTCGATGGTTTGAATCGCGTTTTCGACGTTGCCGCCGAGTACGATATCGGTGCCGCGGCCGGCCATGTTGGTGGCGATCGTGATCGCTTTCGGGCTGCCGGCCTGGGCGATGATCTCGGCTTCGCGCGCATGCTGCTTGGCGTTGAGCACATTGTGCGGCAACTTGGCCTGATCCAGAATGCCGGACAGCAATTCGGAGTTCTCAATCGAAGTGGTGCCGACCAGCACCGGCTGACCGCGCCCATAGCAATCCTGAATGTCCTTCAGCATCGCCTGATATTTCTCGGCGGCAGTCTTGTAGACCTGATCTTGTTTGTCCTTGCGCTGGTTCGGCTTGTTTTGCGGAATCACCACTGTTTCCAGTGCGTAAATCTCCTGGAATTCGTAGGCTTCGGTATCGGCGGTGCCGGTCATGCCGGCCAGCTTGCCGTACATGCGGAAGTAATTCTGGAACGTGATCGAGGCCAGGGTCTGGTTTTCGTTCTGGATCTGCACCCCTTCCTTGGCTTCCACCGCCTGGTGCAAGCCGTCGGACCAGCGCCGGCCGGTCATCATGCGGCCGGTGAATTCATCGACGATGACGACTTCGCCGTTCTGCACCACGTAATGCTGGTCCTTGAAATACAGCGCATGAGCGCGCAATGCTGCATACAGATGGTGCACCAGCGAAATATGGGTGGCGTCGTAGAGCGAGCCACCTTCTGCCAGCAGCCCCATTTCGGTCAGGATCTGCTCGGCCTTCTCGTGGCCGGCTTCGGTCAGCAGAACCTGGTGCGCCTTCTCGTCCTTGGTGTAATCGCCCGGCACCTCCACCTTGCCCTTGCCGTCCGGCGTTTCTTCACCGATCTGCAGCGTCAGGAGTTTCGGCAGTTCATTGATCTTGTAGTATAGATCGGTGTGGTTTTCAGCCTGGCCCGAGATGATCAGCGGGGTGCGCGCTTCATCGATCAGGATCGAATCGACCTCATCGACGATGGCGAAGTGCAGGCCGCGCTGGACCCGCTCTGATGCTTCGAACACCATGTTGTCGCGCAGGTAATCGAAGCCGAATTCGTTATTGGTGCCGTACGTGATATCCGCGGCATAGGCGGCCTGCTTGCTGTCGTGGTCCATCTGCGACAGGTTGACGCCGGTCGTCAGGCCGAGCCAGCCGTACAGCCGGCCCATGCTGTCGGCATCGCGCTGCGCCAGATAATCGTTGACGGTGACGATGTGCACGCCCTTGCCGGCCAGGCCGTTCAGGTAGGACGCCAGGGTCGCCATCAGGGTCTTGCCCTCGCCGGTGCCCATTTCCGCAATCTTGCCCTGATGGATCACCATGCCGCCGATCAGCTGCACGTCGAAATGGCGCATCTTTAGCACCCGCTTGCTGGCTTCGCGGCAGACCGCAAACGCTTCCGGCAGCAGATCGTCGAGTTTTTCGCCGTTCGCAATGCGCTGCTTGAAGGCCGGCGTCTTGGCTTGCAGTTGCGCATCCGAGAGTTTTTCCATCTCCGCTTCCAGCGCATTGATCTCGCGGACGGTTTTTTTGTATTGCTTGAGCAGGCGCTGGTTGCGACTGCCGAAAATCTGGGTCAGTAATGACATACTTGGATTCTAAAAAAGCGCCGGAAAAATGACTCGATGCATCTGCACTGCGCATTTACACTGCATGACTGCTGGCATCGGGCCGGACTATGTCGAACATTGAATTTTAGCATGCGATTTTCCGCATATTGGGCTAAACCGGGCCGAAACAATGGTCGATTGCACCTGCGTCAGAAGGAAAACTGTCGCCGAACCCGGATCTGCCCGGTAGTGCAGCCGCCTTGCCGGCGCGGATATGGTAAGGTTTCACGCATGCGTTCTCCCTCCTACTCCCCTTATCAGCGCAGCGCCCGCGGGGCGCTGCCGGCGCGCACGCCGCAAGATGCACTGGACTTTTTGCGGGCGCACGACAAGATGGCGGCGCTGATGCCGGCCGTCACCAGGATGGCGGCACTGCAAGCCGATTGCGCGGCGGCGCTGCCGGCAATGTTCGACGCCTGTGCGATATTGCAATTCGAATCCGGCCAACTGGTGCTGTCGACGCCGAATGCCGCGCTGGCGGCAAAACTCAAGCAACAATTGCCGAAATTGCAGGGTATTCTGCTCAAGCGGGGCTGGCAGGTGGATGCAATCCGCCTCAAAGTACTGTTTTTGCCGGCCCTGAAAAAATCCCAGCCGGTCAAGCAATTGACGCTGCCGCAGCAGGCACGCTCGGCGCTGGCGATGCTGGCCGACACGCTGGAAAGCTCACCCCGCAATGCGGCCCTGAAAGCCGCGCTGGACGCCATGGCGCGGCGCGGCCGCGACTGATTCCAATGAATGTGCATTGGGGTATGCGTTAAAACTCGATGCCTGCAACATATTTTTTGGCGGAATCAAAAAATACCATCGCCAGTATGTATTCGCGATCATGCCTCTGCACGGCGTTTTTCCTGTCATCTACCAAATCCAGAACATCAGCACCCAGTTAATATCGACCAGCGCCAGCGCCAGCCCGAATGCGCCCAGCGCCGCCCATCGCCGGGTTGCGCTGGCAGCATACTGGCGCGTAATGCCGATAGCCAGCCAGAACGACCACAGGCTGGCGCCGGTCAGCAGCAACAGCCGCAGGTCACCGATCCAGAATACCGGCACGCCATCGTTCTTGAGCAAATTGACAGTCAGCGCCGACAGGCCGAGAAACACGCCGCAACCGGCCAGCGGAATCAGCGCCTGGCTGAAATGATAAAAGCGCTGGCGCTGCCACGGCCCCAGCAAGCGACTGGCCGTGCCGACGATGGCGGATAACGCACAACCCATCAGCAGCCCCATGCCCAGGATGTAGCCGGCCACCAGCGCGCCGTCGAGCCAGGAAAAGACATCGCGCTGCGCCGGGTAATTGGTCAGCAGCCACCACGGCGCATTCTCGGCGAACGGCCACAGGATGTCGCGCTCGATCAGCCATTCGGCGACCAGCTGCTTGACGGTGATGAAGTGGGGGTTGACGGTCCACTGGAACGCGCCCAGCGCAATGCCGAGCAGGCCGAACAGGATCAGCACGCTCTGCCAGCCGGTCGCCAGCTGTGCGCCCAGCCTGACCACCTCGTGATTCGGCGTGCGGGCAGTCAGCGCAATCGCGTCGCGATGGCCGCTGCAGCGCCCGCACATGTGGCAATCGCTGGCGCCTTGCATCTGGCGCATCGCCACCAGCGGCGCGCAATTGACCGGTTGAATCCGGATCGCGCTGTGGTAGGAACTGCGCCAGGCCTCGGCGTCGACCTTGTAGTGCATCGGCGCCAGCTTGGCGAGCAAGCCGAACACGCCATTCACCGGGCACAGGTATTTGCACCAGACCCGTTTTTCACGCCCGTACAGGTAGCCGATGACGGCTGCGGCCGCGGTGGAGCCGCCCAGCACCAGCAAGGCCGCCTTCGGATATTGATACACGCTGACCAGCTGGCCGTACAGCGTGGTCAGGCTGAATGCCACGAACGGCCAGCCGCCCCAGCGCATCCAGTGCGGTATGGCGCGGTTGCGGCCCTTGCCGCTGGCCCATTCCGTCAGCGCGCCTTCAGGGCACAGCACGCCGCACCACATTCGCCCGAGCAGCACCATGCTGAGCAGCACGAACGGCCACCAGATGCCCCAGAACACGAACTGGGCAAAAATGGTCAGGTTGTTGACGATGTGCGCGCTCTCATCGGGCAGCGGCGACACCGCCGGCAGCACCAGCAATGCGACGTAAAACAGCACCACCACCCATTGCACGCGCCGGATCAGGCTGCCGTGGCGCTGCAGCCAGTGTCCCAGCGGCGCCAGCGCCAGCGCGCTCATGCGGCAGCCGCCGGACGATTACTTAAGCGCAGCAGCCAGCGAATCGCCAGCCAGTAGCCGGCAAAAACGATCAGGTTCAGCAGCGCCGGGCGGGCCCGATAGCCGGTAAAGGACGACACCAGGCTGCCCAGCACCGAGCCGTCATCCAGCAGCCGGCTGCTGTCCCATACCTGGGCGACGATCACCGGCAGCAATTGCACGTCGATCAGCTTTTCCACTCCGCTCATCAGCAGCGAACAGGCCAGCAGCAGCAGCAGGATTTCAGTGACGCGGAAAAACGCGCGCCACGAAACCAGCTTGCCGCCCAGTTGCAGCAGCGCAAAGGTCGCGCCCGCCAGCACAGCTCCCAAACCCAGCGCCAGCCAGAATGGCGCCGAGGTGAAGCCGTTGCTGCCCATCGCCAGGCTGGACAGGAACACCACCGTTTCGCTGCCCTCGCGTGCCACTGCAATCGCCGCCAGCGAAAACACGCCCCACCAGTTTTCGGTTTGTGCGCTGGCGCGTAGCGACTGCTCCATATCCTGCTTCAGCCGCCGCCCATGGCGGCGCATCCAGAACACCATATGGACAATCAGGACTGCCGCTGCCAGCAGCATGCCGGCCATGAAATACGCATGGCCTTCTTCCGACAACAGATCGCCCATCGCCCCGATCCCCAGTCCCAGCAGGAAAGCACCGGCCAAGCCCGCCAGCACGCCGCCCCACAGATACTTCACGCCGCGCGCGCCAGCCGGGTTATGCGACAGCCATGCATACAGGATGCCGACCACCAGCATCGCCTCGACGGTTTCGCGCCACATCACAAACAGGATTTGAGTGAAATTTTGCATGATGGGATCGAATTTATTTGGCGACGATGCTGCCCTGGCCGACGCTGACATGGAAATCATCGAAGTACTTGTACTCGCCGGGTTCCAGCGGGTAAATCACGACAAAGGATTTGCCGCCCGGACTCAATGCCTTTTCCTTGCGCAATTGCTTGCTCTCGAATTCGATTGCCTCGGTGCCGACGTTATGGATTTCCAGTTTGAATTTCTTTCCGGCCGGCACCTGCAACACCTTCGGCGTGAACACGCCATTGTTGCAGTTCAAAGCGAAGGTTGGCAAATCCTCGGCCGCAGATGCCGCGCCTGCGAACAGCAGGGCGGCGCACAATACGCTTAATCGTTTCAACATTTCGCCTCCAAAATCAGGGCCGGATCACTGGTCCGGCGCTTGTCAATCAATAACCGCCTTTTTTACCGGTGCCGGCAAAGGTGAAGTCGTAATTCACATCAAACGGCCTGAACCACGGCGCGACGCCGGTTTCCTTGTCGACATGGCGGCCGAAATGGGCGTGGGTGTTGGCCGACGGCGGCAGCACGGTTAGCTTCAGCTTGTACTTGCCGGGGCCGGACAGCTTGACGTTGTCGCCATAGTGCGGGCCGTCGCTGGCCTGCATCGGCATCAGGTCGCCAGCCGCCTTGAAGTTGCTGCCGACCTTGCTCAGTTCGTACTTCACTACCAGGTACGGCATCCAGTCGCCTTCGGCAAACGCATTTGGATTGTCCTTGACCGCATGAATATCCGCTTCGAGGTGGATATCGGTAGCTTCCACCTTGCCCATCATGCCTTCGGGATCCATCTTGATCGGCTGCAAATACACGGCGCCGATTTCCATCCCATGCAGGATCTGGTGCTTGCCGATCGGCGTTTCTGCCGCACGGGCCGCACTCAGCGTCAATGCCAGGCCGGATAACAATAGGGTGCCGAGGGTTTTTTTCATGGTGCGCCTGCCTTTATAGCGTTTGTCGGATGCAACGAGTCTAGCACAACAATGGGAATCATTCTCATTTGTATTTGGAATTTTTTATGCAGGGGAAAATCGCGGCCGCTCAACCTGCCCGGCGTTTACTCAAAACCACCAGCGCAATGCCGCCCAGGATCGCCAGCGACGACAGCAACAGGCGCAGCGTGATCGGCTCCTGCAGAAAAACGATGCCGCCCGCCGCCGCGATGACCGGCACGCTCAGCTGCACGGTCGCGGCAGCGGGCGTGCTCAGGCCGCGAATCGCCGCGAACCAGACCACATAGCCGAGTCCGGACGCAATCGCACCCGACAGCACTGCATACAGCACGCCGGTTGCGTCCGGGCGCAACTCCGACAGCAGCGCCATGACCAAGCTCAGGCCCAGCGCCAGCCATGCAGCGCGCATGAAATTGCCGGCGGTGGCCGCCGCCGCATCCGGCACGCCGCGGCCGCACAACGAGTACACGCCCCATGCGATGCCTGCCAGCAGCATCAACAAGGCACCGCCCAGCGGCGGCGCCGACAGCCCCGGCAGCATGATCGCCACCAGTCCGGCCACGGCCAGCGCAAAACCACCGCCCTGGCGCAGCGACAGGCGCTCGCCGTCCAGCCAGCCGGCGACCATCATGGTCGCCTGCACCGCGCCAAACAGCAGCAGCGCGCCGGTGCCGGTCGGCAGCCCAGCGTATGCAAAGGAAAATGCGGCCGCATAGACAAACAGCGCCAGCGCGGAGCGCCAGTTGCCGCCCGCCGTCGGCTTGCCGGATGCGCCGCTGCGCAGCGCAACGATCAGCCACAGCGCCAGCGCGCCCGACACCAGCCGGATCGCGGCAAAACTGGCGGCATCGATCGGTGTGGTGCGCAACGCAAAACGGCACAGCAGCGAATTGGCCGCGAAAGCAATCATCGCGGTCATGGTCAAAAACATCAGGCGCGCAGTCGACATCTTGTTTGTTGGAAAGTTGAGTTGGCGCTATTGTGCGCCAGAAATGCAGTGCGGCGTGCGCCGCTCAGCGCTGCCTTTTAGGCCGGAACACGCCGGCATCGGCATAAAACGGGGCATCCTGCCCCGGCCAACAGTCCGGCACGCCGAGCACCGGCAGCGGCGTGAAACCGGCATTGTTCAGGCCTTGAGCGGCCAGTTCCTGCGCCACTTGGCGGTCGACCCAGGCCCGCCGCGCGGCCTGATCCAGCGCAAAATACCAGCCGTCCACCAGCACCACGCGGGTGTGCGCGGTGATCGCCTTGTACGGCGCCACCAGTTTTTCCATCAGCGCATGGACGAACAGCCAGACCTCGGCCGCGGCGCCGAAATCGCCGCGCTGCCCGACCAAGGCTTCCTGCCACCGATGGTTGCGCAACGCATCCACCAGCGCCCGGCCCGGCCGCGCATCGCGCACCACCAGCAACGCCGCGTTTTCGTCGAAGATGGTGGCGGCATCGCGCGCCGGGCCGCGCGCCTTGCCGATGCCGTCCAGCGCAATTTGCGCCGCCTGCAGCGCATTCAGCTGGCGCTTGATGCGTGGAAAACTCAGCCAGACCAGCGCATTGAAGAAATCATGCAAATTCGCGCGCGTCGGCACGCAACCAGCGGCGCTGATGAAGGCTTCGTAGGCGGTGCCTTCCGGCAAACTTTCCTGCGGCACGAAAGACAACGGCAAACCGGCATGGTTATGCAGCGCCAGCCCAGCGGCCTGCGCATTCAATGCCGCGCGCTAGTCCGGCGCCTCGATGATGTTCCAGGCAGCAGCATGAATCGATGCGCACCAGACCCCGGAGCAGTCAATCGAAGAATAAAAAGATGGCGACGCGCCTCTGGCCCCTAAAACTTCTTGTTTGGATTCAAGCAGGAGTATATTGATAAACGCAGTACATTCTGCACGTATTTGCTGCGGAGTTTTAAAATACCTGGCTTAGTATGTTATTGATGCACGTATCGAAAGCGGAGCGGGGATGGTGCCCGGCTGATTTGGCGATGGAATGAAAAACTCCCGCGCCATGATCTGGATCGATGCACCGCGCGGGAGTTGGATCACTACCGAGAGACAGATTGATAGCTACTCAGCATGCATTGAATATCATGCGTTGAAAGCAAGCCATTTCACCTGCTATACATCTCGTCGAAACTCGATGTATGGTTTTTCATATATTCCATCGTTTCAGCCTTTACCTCTTCGCGGGTGCGTCCGGAATAGCGCGAACCAGCAACACCTTGTGCGCCCGCACCGATACCCGGCCGGATCCATTCGTCATGAAATCCATGCTCCCCCGAATTCATCAACGTGCCGTCCTTGCGGGCTTGTTCCAATTCAGCCCGCACTTCCGCACGGGATTTGGTCGATCCTGCGACCGGTTCGTCAGGAGGGTAAGGGCGATCTGCAAATGCCGAACTTGCGGTAACGATCGCAGATAATGCAAACACCGCAGCAATGAATGATCTGGTTTTCATGTCAGCCTCCAACCAGTAATAAAATAACCAGTCCGGCGGCTCAGTCACAAATGCCTTTCACATAGCATCAACCGAAAGAGCCACCTCTCATGCCTGCAATCACCCGATTCCTCGCCTGACTGCAAGCCATCTTCAGGAACCCGCATCTGCTCTTCAATCAAACCAATTCCAATTCGATGCATCTAGCTTCCTAATGGAATTCTAGGTCGGGAAATGTGCAATGCAAGATTTAATCGGTACCGGATCAGTATTAAATGACTGGGTTGCAGGTGCTTGTCTGCAACCCGAGCAGCAATAGATCGCTGAGTTGCACGCGTACAAAATGGTGAAATTCCAACGTATTCAACAGGAAAGCAATGCCGTTATTTCCGGCTGGAACCTGCGGCGCCCAGCAACTGTTGTATTGCGCCGGGTTGATCTGCTGGTTGATCCCGCACCGGTGCCGGTTCCGCAGCCTTGGTGAGCTTGGGCGCAACCGTCTCGGGGGCGTCGAACTGGAACATCCGCAGCGCAAGGCGGGTGAATTCCTGGTGTTCCGGAGGCGTCCTGCTGTGCCAGCTGGCCAGGTAATCATAGAAATTCATTTTCTGCTGCGGTGCGTCAAGATTGAGAAAGCCGACCGCCTGCCAGTCCTGGTTGTGCTCAAGGATCGGCAGGAACAGATTGGCGATCAGTTCGTTCTTGCCGCGCAGATAAGGATTTTCCAGCAGCAGCGGCCCATTTTCCTTGAACCACTGCGCCAGCGACGCATTGGCCGGCAGCCGTCGATGCGGCTCTCCCAGCACCCGTCCCGCATATGCGTTCAGGACCGGTGCGTATGCAGCCCACTCCGGGCGCGGCGGCGATTGCGCCCAGCTCGCCGACATTCGTCTCAAGGCATACAGCGAGACCGTCTCGCACAATGTTTCCTCGAACCACAGATGGGATGCAATTCTGGGCGGCGCGTGATTCTCGTAGTTGGCAAGAATATGGAACAGCTCGTGCGAGAACTCATATACATACTCTGCCCAGCGCCGGCCCTTGGCCGCCAGATGCACCTGATATTCGTTTGCCGGCCCCTTTTGGTACAGCACAATGGGATTCTGGTAGGTGGGCGAGACGACGATAGGATTTAGTTGCCGCTGCGGAAAATGCACCAGCAGTTGATCGGCCACTGCATAGAGCAAGGCTTCGATCTCTTCCGGCTGCGCATCGCCCCATTCGCCCGCCGCGACCCGGATCATCAGCCCGTGGCTATTTTCCGCACGGTTGCTGTTGCCGATCTTTTTCTGCTGCGGCTCGGCTCTCAAGTCGGCAGCACGCACGTCATGCGTGGCCAAAATTGACAGCGCGATCGACGCACCCGCAATAACCCGTTTCATGGCTGCCTCACGCGACCGAAGCGGCGACATTATGGAGAATGCAATACCGCCTGCGGCTGTTTAACATTCCGCAATTAAAATGCGCATGGCTTCATGTGCATTCTCGAAGCCATACTATCAATATAGTCCATCATAAGAGACATTTATCGACATCCGCTGCCAGCTGGGCTTCTTGCCACCCTAGGCGGCCGGAACACGCTGGTATCGTCATAAAATGCCTGATCTTGCCCCGGCCACCAATCGGGTACGCCGAGTACCGGCAGCGGGGTGAAGCAGGCTGCGCTCAACCCTTGATCGGTGAGCTCCTGTGCGACCTGGCGGTCTATCCAGTCGCGGCGCGCAGAGCGATCCAATGCGAAATAAGTGTCATCCACCAACACCGCACGGGTGTGGGCGGTGATGGCCTTGTACGGCGCCACCAGTTTTTCCATCAATGCATGGCCGAACAGCCAGACTTCGGCCTCGCTGCCGAAATCGCCGCGCTGCTGGGTAAAGGCATCTTGCCATTGATGGTTGCGCAAGGCGTCAAGCCGCGCTCGGCCCGGCGGCGCATCGCGCACCAGCAGCAGCGCTGCGTTTTCGTCAAAAATGGTGGCCGCATCGCGCGCCGGGCCGCGTGCATGCCCGATGCCGTCCAGTGCGATCTGCGCCGCCTGCAGCGCATTGAGCGCACGCTTGATGCGCGGGAAACTGAGCCAGACCAGCGCATTGAAGAAATCGTGCAGATTTTCGCGCGTCGGCACGCAAGCGCTGGCGCTGATGAATGCTTCGTAAGCGGCGCCATCGGGGAGATCTCCCTGCGGGACGAACGAAAGTGGCAGGCCGCGATGATTGCGCAGCGCCAGCACGACTGCCTGCGCATTCAACGCTGCGCGCCAGTTGGGCGCATGAATGATGTTCTGGGCCGCAGCGTGAATCGATGCATACCATGGTCGGGACCAGTCAATGGCAGAGTAAAAGGACGGCAATATGCGACTCCAGACTTGCGGCAAGCATGCAAAAATTGGTTTAAACGGAGTATATAGTCAAACATGCTTGTGTTTCGGTCGTGTGTATATAGGCTGGCATTTCGGATGGCGGGGGTGTGTGAGCGGCCGTCTTGGAACGGATGCGGCATGCCTGCCGCAATCAACCTGAGCAGATTTTGACCGGCAACGCAAGTCCATGTATAATTTGCGGTTTTCCGTGTTGGGTAGGTGGTTTTTGCCTGTTTCGGGAAAAAAGTTTATTCAATCATTTGATGAGGTTCCACATGTACGCGGTCATAAAAACCGGTGGCAAACAATATAAAGTTGTTGCTGGTGAAAAATTTAAAGTAGAACAGATACCTGCAGACATTGGCTCCGAAATCACCCTAGATCAAGTGCTCGCAGTGGGCTCAGGTGACACCATTAAATTTGGTGCGCCGCTGGTTGAAGGTGCAACGGTGCTGGTTACGGTAGTGGCGCAAGGGCGTCACGACAAGGTCAAGATTTTCAAGATGCGTCGTCGTAAGCATTACCAGAAACACCAAGGCCATCGTCAAAATTACACCGAACTGCAAATCGTTTCCATCAACGCTTGATTTAATTCGGCGTTGCTCGAACTAACCAGATACCAAGGAGTTTCAAATGGCACATAAAAAAGGCGGCGGCACCACGCGCAACGGTCGTGATTCCGAGTCAAAGCGACTTGGCGTTAAAGTGTACGGCGGCCAGGTAATCAATGCCGGCGGCATCATCATTCGCCAGCGCGGCACCAAAGTGCATCCGGGCGAAAACGTCGGCATGGGCAAGGATCACACTTTGTTCGCGTTGACCAACGGCAAGGTGCAGTTCGTCATCAAAGGCGCATTGCAGCGCCAGTTCGTGACAGTAGTACCTGCATAAGCATCGTTTGTAACGATTGCGCAGTGTAAGGCGAAAGCCTTCAATCGAAAGGCTCTGCCCAAGGTAGGGCCTTTTTAGTTTTTTGGCGGCACAACATGAAGTTTATCGACGAAGCAAAAATTGAAGTCATTGCTGGTGACGGCGGCAACGGTGTCGCGTCATTCTGTCGTGAAAAATTCAGGCCCTTCGGCGGTCCGGACGGCGGTGATGGCGGCAAGGGCGGCAGCATTTATGCGGTGGCTGACCGCAATATCAATACGCTGGTGGATTTCCGTTTTTCCAAGCTGCACAAGGCGCGCGACGGTGAAAACGGCCGCGGCGCCGATTGTTACGGCAAGGGTGCCGACGACATCATGCTGCGCATGCCGGTTGGAACATTGATTGCCGATTACAACACCGGCGAAGCCATTGCCGATCTGACCGAGCACGGCCAGAAAGTCTTGCTGGCCAAGGGCGGCGAGGGCGGCTGGGGCAATATCCACTTCAAATCTTCGACCAACCGGGCGCCGCGCCAGAAGAGCGACGGCAAGGAAGGCGAACGGCGCGAACTGCGGCTGGAACTGAAGGTGCTGGCCGACGTCGGCTTGCTGGGCATGCCGAATGCCGGCAAATCGACCTTCATCACGGCGGTTTCGAATGCCCGGCCGAAGATTGCCGATTATCCCTTTACGACATTGCATCCGAATCTGGGCGTGGTGCGCGTCAGCCACGAGAAAAGTTTCGTGATTGCCGATGTGCCCGGCCTGATCGAAGGTGCGGCCGAAGGCGCCGGCTTGGGGCACCAGTTCCTGCGCCATTTGCAGCGTACCGGTTTGCTGTTGCACATCGTCGATCTGGCCTCGTTCGATGAATCGGTTGACCCGGTCAAGGAAGCCAAGGCTCTGGTCAAAGAATTGAAGAAATACGATGAGTCGCTGGTCGACAAGCCGCGCTGGCTGGTATTGAACAAGCTCGACGTGATACCGGAAGATGAGCGTAAAAAGCGCGTCAAGGATTTCATCAAGCGCTTCGCCTGGAAAGGTCCGGTATTCGAAATTTCCGCGCTCAATCGCGAGGGCTGCGAAGAGTTGGTGACGGCGATTTACCGTCACCTGGAAGAAAAGCGCAATGCCGAACACCGCGCCGAAGAAATGCAAATGACGGAAGAAGCGCGCGGCATTGCATCGATAGACCCGGACGACCCTCGCTTCAAGATTATCGATTAAGCCGTTTTCCATCTGCATTCCAAATGCGGCGGGACGGCGAGTGCCGCTAGCGCCGTTTTTCGATGCGAAGGCAAGCGCGCAGGGGCGCGCTGATTGTTAGCTGATTCTTGACCGATTTTTCTCCCGCAGCAACTGAAAAATATGCACTCTGTTATTCAAAACGCCAAACGCCTGGTGGTTAAAGTCGGCTCCTCGCTGGTGACCAATGACGGGCGGGGGCTGGATCACGCCGCAATCGCCAGGTGGGCCGATCAAATCGCCCGTTTGCGCCAGATGGGCAAGGAAGTGGTGCTGGTCAGTTCGGGCGCGATTGCCGAAGGCATGTTGCGTCTTGGCTTCGAAAAGCGCCCGACCGGTATCGACAAGCTGCAAGCCTGCGCCGCAGTCGGGCAAATGGGCTTGGCCCACATCTACGAAACCAGTTTTCAGGCGCACGGTTTGCGTACCGCGCAGGTGCTGCTGACCCATGCCGACCTGGCGCACCGCGAGCGCTATCTGAATGCGCGCTCGACCCTATTTACCCTGCTGCGCTTGGGCGTGGTGCCGATCATCAACGAAAACGACACAGTGGTCACCGACGAGATCAAGTTCGGCGATAACGATACTCTGGGCGCTCTGGTGGCAAATTTGATCGAAGGAGATGCATTAATCATTCTGACCGACCAGAAGGGCTTGTACACCGCCGACCCGCGCAAGGATCCGGCTGCGGTATTCGTGCACCATGCCAAGGCCGGCGATCTGGCGCTGGAGGCGATGGCTGGCGGTGCCGGCAGCAGCATCGGGCGCGGCGGCATGCTGACCAAAATACTGGCGGCAAAAAGGGCTGCGAGCTCCGGTGCGCATACCGTAATTGCCTGGGGGCGTGAGGATGATGTCCTTACCCGTCTGGCAAGCGGGGAATTGATAGGTACGCAGTTGACTGCGCAAACCGGGCAATTAACCGCGCGCAAACAGTGGATGGCCGACCATTTGCAGACTGCCGGCAGGGTCGTGCTGGATGCGGGCGCGGTGCAAAAAATCAGTGACGAAGGCAAATCGCTGCTGCCGATCGGCGTCATCCAGGTGCATGGCGAATTCAGCCGGGGCGAAGTCATTACCTGTACCGACGAAGACGGACGTGCAATCGGGCGCGGCCTGACCAATTATTCAAGTTCGGATGCGCGCCGCATCATCCGGCATCCTTCCGGAGATATCGAGTCGATTCTGGGTTTTATCGAAGAACCGGAGCTGATTCACCGCGATAACCTGGTGCTGCTGTAAGGGGGGCGGCGCTGCACCGGCGCCGCCAAGTTGAACACATCCCTAACTAATTGCCGGAAACCGGCAATGGCCGGTGACTGCGTATCCTGTTGATGATTTCGCTGGACTTGCCGGCGACTTGACCGTCCCGGCAGAAATAGTCCTGCGCTAGCGTCACATGCTGCCGGTTGGCGGCATTCTTGAAAATCGGCTGCCATTCATCCCGCCTGGCGCGCGACCAGCTGCCGTCGGCGCGGCCGAATGCATACAGTTTCTTCTCGAGCGTCTGGCAGCGTATTCCCTCATAACTGATGCTGGCGGCGCCCGCGCTGCTGTGCGCCACCAGCGTGTAGCGCACCACGCCGTCGGTGCCGACCGTCAGTGCCTTCGGATCGATGTGAAAGCGCTGTGACGTATTGGGCGTGATGTCGAAATGCAGCAAGGCGGAGGCATCGGGCGCAGCCGGCAGTTCCACCGGCTGCTCCTGCCAGGCTTTGACCTGGTCGCTTTCTTCTTCATGCTGTGACTGGATCTGCGCCATTGCGCTGCCTGCCAGCAGTGCCAGCACGGCTGTTGCCAGAAAAAGCGCAGGCTTGTTGCGGACGACGCTCAGTGTGCGGATTTTTTGCATGAGAAATTCATTCATCCTTGGATTCCGTTTCCGGCATGCGGGGCGCGTGCGGTTGGCGCAGGTAGCGTGCGGTGTGGCGCTGTGACTGAGGCGCGCCAGTCGCTGGTCGCGAAAGGAAGCGCGACAGTTCCTGCAGCGCCTTTTGGTAGACGTCGCGCTTGAACTCGATTACCACGTCCAGCGGCACCCAATAGTCGTGCCAGCGCCAGGCGTCGAATTCCGGATGCTCGCTGATGCGCAGGTTGACGTCACAATCGCGACCCACCATCCGCAGCAGGAACCAGATTTGCTTCTGGCCGCGATAGTGGCCGCGGATTTCACGCTTGATGAAATGATCCGGCACTTCATAGCGCAGCCAGTCGCGGGTGCGGCCGACCACGCGGACATGTTCCGGCCGCAAGCCGACCTCCTCTTCCAGTTCGCGGAACATCGCCTGTTCCGGCGATTCTCCGTATTTGATGCCGCCTTGCGGAAATTGCCATGAGTGCTCGCGCACCCGTTTGCCCCACCACACTTCGTTTTGCGTGTTGAGCAGGACAATGCCGACGTTGGGGCGAAACCCTTCACGGTCCAGCATATTGCACCTCGATACTTTCTGCCGCTAGCTGCACCTCATCCTGGGTTCGGCACCTAATTTGGTGCCGGCCAGACACCGTGCACAACCCGTCCGCGGGCGGCGTTGTGCAGTGTTCTGAACCAATTGTACGAAGATGTGATGCATCAGCCTGCGAATACTTTAAAATTGAGTTGATTATAACTCTCTCTTTTTAAAAAGAATCCATCGTCATGCGCGCTTCCCGTTTTTTCATTTCCACCCTTAAAGAAGCACCTTCGGATGCTGAAATTGTCAGTCACAAGCTCATGATGCGCGCTGGCATGGTCAAGCGCATCGGCTCCGGTATCTATACCTATATGCCGATGGGTTTGCGCGTCATTCGCAAGGTGGAAGCCATCGTGCGCGAAGAAATGGAGCGCGCGGGCGCCATCGAGTTGCTGATGCCTGTGGTGCAGCCGGCCGAGTTGTGGCAGGAAACCGGGCGCTGGGACAAGATGGGCCCGGAACTGATGCGGGTCAAGGACCGCCACGGCCGCGATTACGCGATCCAGCCGACTTCGGAAGAAGTGATCACCGATGTGGTGCGCTCGGAGGTCAAGTCGTACCGCCAGTTGCCGCTCAACTTCTACCATATCCAAACCAAGTTCCGCGACGAGCGCCGGCCGCGTTTCGGCCTGATGCGCGGGCGCGAATTCACCATGAAGGATGCCTATTCGTTCGATCGCGATCTGGCCGGCCTGCAGCAGTCGTATCAGCGGATGTACGACGCCTATGTGCGCATTTTCAATCGCTTCGGCCTGCAATTCCGGGCGGTGGCGGCCGACAACGGCGCCATCGGCGGCACCGGCTCGCACGAGTTCCACGTCATCACCGATACCGGCGAAGACGCCATCGTGTATTGCCCGAGTTCCGATTACGCGGCCAACATGGAGGCGGCGGAAGCGGTGCCGCTGGCTGAGCAGCGTCCTGCTGCCAGCGAAGCGCTGGTCAAGACTGCCACGCCGGGCCAGGCCAAATGCGAGCAGGTGGCCGAATATCTGAAGATTCCGCTGGAAAAAACCATCAAGTCGATCGTGCTGACGGTCGAAAAGCCGGAAGGCAAGGAAGTCTGGCTGCTGTTGCTGCGCGGCGACCACAACCTGAATGAGGTCAAGGTGAGCAAGCTCGACGGCATCGCCGGCTATCGTTTTGCCATCGAAGAGGAAATCATCGAATGGTTCGGCACCAAGCCCGGTTACCTGGGGCCGATCGATACGCTCAAACCGATCCGGCTAGTGGCCGACCGCACGGTCGCCCGCATGAGCGACTTTGTCTGCGGCGCGAATACCGAGGATTATCACTTTACCGGCGCCAATTGGGGTCGCGACCTGGCGGAGCCGCTGGTGGCCGATTTGCGCAACGTGGTGGCGGGCGATCCGTCGCCCGACGGCCGTGGCGTGCTGGCGATCCAGCGCGGCATCGAGGTCGGGCATGTGTTCCAGCTCGGCACCAACTATTCCGAATCGATGAAGGCGACCTTCCTGGACGAGAATGGCAAGCCGCAATTGCTGCAGATGGGCTGCTACGGCATCGGCATAACGCGCATTCTGGGGGCGGCGATCGAGCAGAATTTCGACGACAAAGGTATCATCTGGCCGGCAGCGCTGGCGCCGTTCGAGGTGGTGCTGTGTCCGATGGGCTACGACCGCAGCGAGGCGGTCAAGGCTGAAACCGACCGTTTGTATGCGGCGCTGCAGGCCGCCGGCGTCGACGTGATGCTGGACGACCGCGGCGAGCGCCCGGGCGCGATGTTCGCCGACTGGGAATTGATCGGGGTGCCGCACCGGGTGGTGATCGGCGATCGCGGTCTGAAGGAAGGCAAGCTGGAATACCAGGGCCGGCGCGATAGCGCAGCAACCGTGGTGCTGGCAGCGGAGATGGCGGACTTCGTGCGGGCCCGCCTGGCGGCTGCGTGATCCCGATATTTTTATGGAGTATTTATAATGTCGCATGATTATATTGCGGAAACGGCATGGTTTTAAGTAGTACAGAGAGGGTGTATAAGATTGGTGCGCGACTGGCTCTGGGCCTTGGCCTGAGCATCTGCCTGCAGGCGCAGGCCGGCAACCAGCAGGAAATCGCGCTGGCCGATTCGGTGCGGGTCGCACTGGCGCAGGCGGTTGCCGACGGGCGGCCGCCCAAGCCGCAGATCGAAGATGCCAGTGAGCGTATCCAATACCTGCGCTGGCTGGGCGCGATGTCGCAGCGCTTGCAAAAGAAAATCCCCGATACGCAGATGCGGCAGGAATTCCTGGAGTCGGTCTGGTATGAAGCGACCCGCGCCGGGCTCGATCCGGCCATGGTGCTGGGTCTGATCCAGGTCGAATCGGCCTTCCGCAAATACGCGATGTCGGTGGTCGGCGCGCGCGGCTACATGCAGGTGATGCCGTTCTGGACCCGGATCATCGGCGACAGCGACCACAGCAAGCTGTTCCAGATGCAAGCCAATCTGCGCTACGGCTGCGCGATCCTGCGCATGTACATCGACATGGAAAAAGGCAATCTGTACCTGGCCCTGGGGCGCTATAACGGCAGCCGCGGCCGTCCGGATTATCCGAATGCGGTGCTGTCGGCCTGGAACAAGTGGAAATTGCAGGGTTAGGCTCCTGTTTGTCATCAGCCCGAGCAATTATCAGTAAAAATAAAAAAATGTTGAAACAAAGAACCATCAAAAAAATAGTCAAAACCGTCGGCGTCGGGCTGCATTCCGGCACCAAGGTCGAACTGACCTTGCGCCCGAGCGGCCCGGACAGCGGGATCACCTTTCGTCGCGTCGATCTCGATCCGATCGTCAGTTTCCCGGCCGCCGCGCT